>JAXDMI010000695.1:0-10451 GCA_034666145.1 Myxococcales bacterium
GACGAGACGCCCTTCTACGCCGAGTCGGGCGGACAGGTCGGCGACAAGGGCACGATCACGACCGCGAGCGGCGCGAAGATTCGCGTGCATGATACACAGAAGCCGCTGGTCGGCCTCGTCGTGCACATCGGCGAGGTCCTCGAGGGCGAGGTGAAGCTCGGCGAGACCGTGCACCTCGACGTCGATCACTCGCTCCGCACTGCGACGCGCCGCAATCACTCCGCGACGCACCTCCTCCATTGGGCGCTCCGCAAGACGGTGGGCGAGACCGCGACGCAGAAGGGCTCGCTCGTCGGTCCCGATCGCCTGCGCTTCGACTACTCGTCGGGCAAGCCGCTCACGCAGGACGAGATCCAGAAGATCGAAGACCTCGTCAACGAGAAGGTCCTGCTCGATGCGCCCATCCTCACCGAGGTGCTCCCGCAGGCCGAAGCGAAGAAGCGCGGCGCGATGGCCATCTTCGAGGAGAAGTACGGCGACGTCGTGCGCGTCCTCACGATGACGAGCGACTCCGTCGAGCTCTGTGGCGGCACCCATGCGCGGTCGCTCGGCGAGATCGGCCTCTTCAAGGTGCTCTCCGACAGCGGCATCGCGGCCGGCGTCCGTCGCATCGAGGCCGCCACGGGCATGAACGCGCTCGGCTACGTGCGTCAGCTCGAAGGCGCGCTCAAGACCGCGTCGAAGCTCGTCAAGGCCGGCCCCAACGAGCTGCCCGAGAAGATCGAGCGCCTCATCGACGACACGAAGAAGCTCGAGAAAGAGCTCGCCGACGCGAAGCGGAAGCTCGCGTTCGGTGCCGGCGCCGGAGCTGGCGGCGGCGCGTCTGCCGGCGGCGGCGGTCTCGATGAGCTCGCGGGGAAGGCGAGGCCTCTCGCATTCGGCAAGGCGATCGCCGCGAAGGTCGACGTCCCCGACGGCGCGATGCTGCGCGAGCTCGCCGAGAAGCTCCGCGACAAGCTCGGCGATGCCGTCGTGCTGCTCGGGTCGGTCAACGGACCGAAGGCGCAGCTCGTGTGCACGGTGTCGAAGTCGCTGACCGACAAGTTCAAGGCCGGCGATCTCATCCGGCCCATCGCGCAAATCCTCGGCGGCTCCGGCGGTGGTCGTCCCGACATGGCGCAGGCCGGCGGCACCGACATCGCGAAGCTCGACGAGGCCCTCGAGAAGCTCTACGCGCTCGTGACCTGAGACGAACGCTGCCACATGGTGAGGCGCACAACCCCGCGACGAGCGTGGTCGCGCTCCGATCGCGAAGCGCGAGCATGCGCTCGTCTTGCGGCATTCGCGATCGGCTCGTTATCGTGGAGCTCGATGCTCGAACGGTCGACGTTGTGTCTCGTCGTGGCTGCGGTGCTGGGCTCGATCGCGATGGGATGCAGCAGCAGCGCCGAGCCGTCGGCCGTCGCTCCGCAGAATGGCGACACGCTCGCGAGCGCGACGATCACGCCGGGACATGCGCCGGTCTCGCCGTTCGTGCCGCCGGCGATCGCGGGGTGCGCAGGCGCCACGGCCTACGATCTCTGCTTCGCGTGGGACGGCGCAACGCCTCTCGCGGTCGTCGTGCAGCTGCCGGAAGCGGCGCGTCCGCAGGCGATCGCGAGCGTCCATTTTCGTCGTGACGATGGGGTGAACGACAAGCGTGTCCTCGACGGCGTGAAGTTTCCGATCGCCGGCGCGAAGCGTGAGCTGCATCTCTATTTCCAGGTCTATCCCGGCTCGTATCGCATCGAGGTCTCCGTCGACGCCGACGGTGACGGCAATCCCGAGGGCCCCGGCGATCTCGTCGGGTGGTCTTCGGAGAACCGCGAGCAGCCCGTCCTCGATGAAGCGAGAGCGGCGCTCGTCGACGTTGCGGCATCACCGATCGAAGCGTCGTTCGCGCTCGCACCGCGCCTCTAGCATTCGCCATTGACGGAGCGCGTGCACGGCAGAGCCGCCGGCGGCATCGACATTGCTCCGATTGGACATCGGAGGTCATCATGTTGCTCTCGCGCTTGGTAATCCCGCTCGCGGTCGTCATCGGCGCCGCATCGCTCGGCGGCTGTTACGTCAGGTCGCGGCCGGAGCCGATCTACGCCACGACGGAGGTCTCGGCCGCGCCCGCCGTCGACATCGCCGCGTACCCGTCGGTCGTCTACGAAGGTCGACCGGTCTATCTCTACAACAACCGCTGGTACTACCGAGACGGCGACCGCTGGGGGTACTACCGCAACGAGCCGCCGTACCTCGAGCGGCAACGGCCATACGTGCAGTCTGCACCTCCCGCGTCGCGCGGGTACTACCGCGGCGCCCCCACGCAAGGCCCGTACTACCAGCAGCCGCCGAACACGTACTCGCCGAACCCGAGCTCGGCGCCGCCGGCCACGCGGGTGCAGTGATGCGCCGCTCGATCGATCGTCACGCAACGAAAGGAACGACTCCCATGCGCCTCGCTCTCGGTCTCGCCATCGCTGCTCTCGCATGCACGGCCACGGCGTGCACGGCCACGGTGTCACCCGCGCCCGAGCCGGGGCCTCCCATCGTTACGAGCTCCACCGGCTCGCTCACCGTGGACTGGTCGATCAGCGGGACGAAGGATCCCAACCAGTGCATCGCGACGAACTCCTCGGCGATCGAGATCACCGTCACCGACGTCAACGGCGTGCCCATCGGCACGTTCCAGCAGTCGTGCACGGCGTTCGCCACCAGCATCACGTTGGACCCCGGTCGCTACGCGGCGGATGCGAGCCTCATCGACCCGGTGGGCACTCCGCGGACGACCATCGTCAACATCGCGCCGTTCACCATCTTCGGTAACGACGACTTCAACGCGCCGATCGACTTCCCGGCGAGCTCCTTCTTCTGAGCGGCCTTCCGAGCGAGCTTCCCAGCGCGCGAGCGACACCGCAGCGACGAGCATCGAGAACGAGCGAGACGCGCGTTCCCCCTGAGGGGGCCGCGCGTCTCCGCATTTGACTGCGCGCCGCGTCATTCCGCAGCGTTTTGCGACGCGGACGGGGGAGCCAACCGCGCCGAGGCCGGTCGGGGGCCGGCACGAATGCTCAACCTGCGGCCGTTTACCTTGAGTAAGCTGACCCCCGAACTCTTTGGTGAGTGCACGTATCGCGCTCATGCTTTGGCGCTGTGGCTCGGTGAGAGCCGCCGCGCATCGAATCTCGTTACACGGAAAGGTATGCCGTCGTGAAGAAGCTCCTGCCGATTCTCGTGCTGCTCGGCGCGTGTGCTCCTGACATCCAGCAGGATCCCGCGCCCTCGACCGACGTGGTCATCGTCGAATTCGATCCCGCTCATACCGACCCCGCAACGGGCGAGGCCGACGCGATCGTTCCGAAGCCGAACGACCTCGCTCGCGCCGACGCCAACGGCCAGATCCTTCCCGGCAACAAGATCCACGTCCCGCCGCCGCCCAGCAGCCGGCCCTATCCGGAGGCGCAGAAGGAGTTCGACCAGCAGTACCTCCAGACGCTCGACGGCTTCCCTTACGAGAGCACGGCGACCGTCACGACCACCGGCGATCTCGACCCGGCGAGCGTCAACCCGATGACCATCGTCGCGTTCGACATCACGAACCCGGCAATGCCGAAGCCGGTCACCATCGCGCCGTCGTTCGCGAACAAGACCATCACCATCCCGCCCCCGGCCGGCAACTGGACCCGCGCGCACACGTACGCGGTCGTGGCCATCGGCGGCGCCACTGGGCTGAAGGGGGCTGCCGGTCAGCCCGTCATCGGCTCGCAGACCTGGGCGCTCGTGTCGAGCCGCAACCCGCTCGTCACGTGCCCGGACCTCAAGACGAACTGCCTCCCCGCCGTCGACATCATCCCGTCGACGCAGACCGATCCCGACGCGAAGCTCAAGGACGAGACCGCGAAGGCACTCCTGCTCGAGCAGCTGCGCCGTGGCTATGCGCCCATCCTCGATGCGATGGCGGGGCCGCCGTTCCTGGTGGACCGCAGCAACATCCCGATCGCCTGGACGTTCAGCATCGTCGATGCCGGTGAGGTGACGTTCGACCCCGCCAACAAGGTCATTCCGTTCCCGAACGACCTCGTTCGCACCGGTCCGAAGGGCACCGTCCAGCTGCCGCACCCGAAGACGGGCGCGCCGCTCACCGCGGCCGACTGCATGACGACGGACACGTCGATCCTGCTCGTCTGCGGTCTCAACACGCTCGACGGCTTCTCGACGCTCGCGCCGCTCATCAGCGAGAACTCCGACGCGAAGGGAGCGGTGGACCAGGCCACCATCGACGCGAAGACGCTCGACGCGAAGAGCGTCGGCCTCGTGAAGCTCGCGACGACGGCGCCGAAGGAGATCCAGACCGCGCCGAAGTACACGCCGTGCCTCAACTGCCAGTCGAGCACGAAGGCCGACGGCACGCCGGTGACCACGCCGCAGCAGCTCCAGTGGAGGCTCGACGCCCCGCTCGACGAGAAGACGACGTACTTCGGCTACGTCTCGAACGGCGTGAAGGACACCTCGGCCAAGGGCGTCGTCGCGAACCCGGTGTTCGCGCTGGTTCGTTCGAGCGCGTCGCTCCTCGACGCCAACGGCAAGACCACGGTGAACCTGATCTCCGATGATCAGGCGAAGCAGCTCGAGCCCGTTCGCGCCGCGTTCAAGGCGGCCTTCGACGCTCTCGAGATGGGCGGCGTGCATCGCACCGACCTCGCGCTCGCGTTCCCCTTCACGACGCAGTCGGAGTCGACGATCCTCGATCAGCTCTACGGCGCGCCGAAGACGCTCGTTGCGGCGCAGGCCCTCGCCGACACTCCGCTCTTCGTCCAGCGAGTGCCGCTCGCCGCCATTCCCGCCGGTATCCCGCAGGCCAACATCGGCGACTTCTACGTCGGTGAGTGGATCACGCCGGTCGGCGTGACGGGCACGGGCGGCACGTTCAATCCCGGAATCGCCGCGGGTATGGGCTTCAAGTTCCTGCCCGTGCAGTTCGGGCTCACGATCCCGAAGGGCATCGCGCCCGCGGGGGGCTGGCCGGTCACGATCTTCGGTCACGGCTTCACGCGCTCGCGCAACGACTTCCTCGCGTTCGCGAACTCCGCGGCCGCGGCAGGTCAGGCCGTCATCTCCTCCGACGTGCTCTTCCACGGCGAGCGCACCTCGTGCACCGGCGCGAAGGCCGCCATTCCGATGGCCACCGACGACGCGTTCGCTTGCAAGACCCCGGCGACGATGGCGTGCGACGAAGGCTTCGTCGGGCAGTGCATCCTCAAGGACACCGCCAGCCGCATCGCCTGCGCCCCGAGCGCCGGCGATCCGCTGGGCGACTTCGCGTGCGCGGCCGCCGCGGGCGGCAGCCAGGGACACTGCGCTGCCGACAAGAAGTGCCAGGGCCAGGGCGCCGACTTCGCGCGCGACGCGAGCGGCATCCCGCTCATCAGCGGCTGGAACATCTTCAGCCTCACCAACTTCTTCGCGACGCGCGACAACTTCCGCCAGCAGGTCATCGACCTGTCGCAGCTCGTCAACATCCTGAAGAGCACCAACGCGAAGAGCCTCGGCGTCCAGATCGCCGCGGCCAACGCGGCCTCCGGCACGCCGGCAGATCCGCTGTCGCTTCCGCTCAGCTCGACCAACTTCAATTACGTCGGTCAGAGCCTCGGCGGCATCCTCGGCACGCTCTTCAATAGCGTCTCGCCGGACACCAACAACGTCGTCCTCAACGTTCCGGGCGGCGCGCTGGTCTCGATCATCCTCAACGCTCCGTCGTTCGCCAGCGCGAAGACAGCGCTGATCAGCACGCTCGCAGCGGCGGGTCTCGAGCCCGGCACGCCGGGCTTCGACCAGTTCCTCGGCATCGCGCAGTGGGTGCTCGACGAGGCCGACCCGGCGAACATGGGGTACCGCCTCACGCATCCCGTCACGCTCGCGAACGGCACCACGGCGCCGAACGCGAACCGCAAGGCGTTCATCCAGTTCATCCAAGGCGATGAGACGGTCCCGAACATCTCGAACTTCGCGCTGGTCGCCGGCGCGAACCGCACGTTCGATCCGACGATGCCGCCGAGCTTCGGCTGCGTCGCGCCGCTCTTCTGTTACGAGTTCACCGAGGCGGCGGACGGCTTGAACGCCACGTCCGCGCCCACGAACAAGCGCCATGGCTTCCTCCTCGCTCCGCCTTCGGCGACGGCTGAGGGGCTTGCCATCACCACGAAGGCCCAGACGCAGGCCGCGAAGTTCCTCGCCACCGGCGCCTTTCAGTGATCAAGGGACCGAAGACAATGAAGACGACACGCTTTCTTTCTCTGACGACGGCAGCGGCCGTCGGCACCTTCGTCACGCTGGCAGCTCCGCGTGATGCATCCGCCGCCGGCTACGCGCTCGACGTCCTGTCGGCGCGCGGCACCGGTATGGCGGGCGCCACCGGCGCGATGATCGACGACTCGTCGTCGATCTTCTACAACCCGGCCGGCATCGCGCAGGGCAAGGTCCTCGACGCGCAGGTCGGCGTGACCCTGATCGCTCCGTCGTTCAGCTACACCGCAACGAACGGCGACAAGACGACGCTGCCGTTCGCCGTCGTCCCACCGCCGCACCTGTACATCTCGGGAGGCATCACCGACGACCTCTCGATCGGCGTGGGCGTCTTCACCCCGTACGGTCTCACCATCAAGTGGCCCGACGGTTGGGCAGGTCGATCGCTGATCACGCGCTCGTCACTCGCCACGTTCTACATCAACCCGACGGTCGCCTATAAATTCGGCCCGCTCCGGATCGGCGCTGGCTTTCAGCTCGTACGCGGCACCG
Source organism: Myxococcales bacterium (assembly GCA_034666145.1). Taxonomy (GTDB): domain Bacteria; phylum Myxococcota_A; class Polyangia; order Polyangiales; family Polyangiaceae; genus Labilithrix. Next base: position 6,766 of record JAXDMI010000695.1, read on the forward strand.
TCGAGCTGCAGCAGGACATCCGCTTCGGCGATCAGATCGGCAGCGCCGACCTCGGCGCAGCCACCTGGGGTGCGGGCGGCAACGTCGGCGCCCAGCTCGAGGCGATCAAGCAGTACCTGTCGTTCGGCGCTCAGTACCGCAGCGCGGTGAAGCTGAAGTTCGACGGCGACGGGCACTTCAGCAACGTCCCGATTGCCCTCGCAGGCGCGATTCACGATCAGCCCGTCAGCACGTCGGTCGTGTTGCCGGATCAGCTGACCATGAGCGTGGCGACGCATCCCGTGAAGAAGCTCGTGATCGACTTCGACGCGGTCTGGATCCAGTGGAGCTATCTGCGCTCCATCGATCTGAACTTCCCCAACGACGCGTCGGGCTCGCTCAACAAGTCGCTGCCGAAGAACTGGCACGACACGGTCAACTTCCACCTCGGTGCGGAAGGCGAGCTGAGCGACAGCTGGATGTTGCGCGGCGGCGTTCTCATCGACCCGAGCCCCTCGCAGAGCAACACGCTCACGCCCGACATCCCGGACTCGACGCGCGTGAACCTCGCGGTCGGCGGCACGTGGAAGCACCAGAGCGGTGTCCACGTCGACGTCGGCTACCAGTTCATCATTCTCACGGGTAAGACGAGCACGGTCGCGGCGTTCCCCGGCGACTACGGCGGCTTCGCCAACGTCCTCGGCATCTCCATCGGCTACGCGACGCCGAAGGCAAAGGAGGCGTCGAACTGGGTCGATCCCGCCGGCGCTGGTGGCGAGCCGCCGCCTGCGCCGCCTATCGAGGCGCCTACCACCACGCCGAACCCGCCGGACGCGCCGCCCGTCACCACGCCCGATCCGGGCATCGCTCCGCCGCCTCCGGGCTGAGCAACCGATCGCCGTCGCTCCCCCGCGGCACCTGGGGCGGGCGACGGGCGATTCACCAGCGCAGCTCGCCCTCGACGAGCGTGTCGCTCGCGGCGACGCTCACGTGCGGGCCGCGCATCGCCACGACGCGCTCGTAGATCAGCGTCCAACGGACGCGCACGATCGGCGCCGAGGGAGCCTCGAGGTCGATGACCTCGCTCCAGGTCCCGCGGATGCGCGTGTCGCTCTGTTGCTCGCGAGCGCCGGCGTGCTCGCCCCGCGCGACGCCGCCCCACGTCCGTCCGAAGGTGCGCTCGGCGTCGGCGACGATCTCGCCGCGCGCGCCCTCGGCGAACACGACGAGGCGCGCGCGACGGAACATGTCGCCGGTCGGGAACGCGTGACCGGCATCGACGCGGATGACGACGCGCAGCGCGGTGCCCTTCTCGCGCGCGACGTCGACGTGAACGGCGCGCGCGATCTGCGCCGGCGCATGTCCCGAGACGAAGCGATGGTCCTTGTGCCCGTCGCGCGCGGGCATGTGGCACTCCGCGCAGCCGACCCCGGCATAGATCGACGCCGCGTGCTCGCTCACGGTCTCCTGCACGAGGTCGGGCCGCCCATCCTCGAACGTGAACTCGTGACATCCGCCACACGCTCCCGCTCTCGCACTCGCTACCGCTCCCGCACTCGCTCGCGCTCCCGCATGGACGTCCGCGTGACACGCCACGCAATCGACACCGACGGCCACGCCGGCGGTCGTCGCCGCCGGTGCATGGCAACGCGTGCAGAATGCATGCTCTTTCGGCTCCTCCATCGCGAGGCTCGCCTGGAACGTCGCATCCGTGAATGCCGTTCGATGGAACGACGCGCGCCACTCACCAGCGATCGCGGCGTGACAGGTCTCGCACGACGCCGCTGCCGCGCTCGCGGCGACGGCGACGGGTGACGCGGGCGCCACCGCCCAGCGCTCTCCGCACGCCGCGAGCGCGATCGCGGTCGCCGTTGCTGCGAGCAGCGGGCGCGCGGTCACTTCGCGGCAGCCGTGCCGGTCACGAGATCGACGACGAGGGTTCGCTTCGCCTCGGGATCGCCGCATACGATCTCGGGACGCAATCGCTCCTTTGCGCCCACCACCGCGACGAGCTTCTTCGCGGTCTCGAGGTCCTTCGCCTTCGCGCCCACGAGCGTGCGATCGCCGGAGACGAAGTCGACGAGCGCCACCTCTCCGAGCTCGGGATGACCCTTGAGCGCGGCGCGAAGGCGCGGCCAGTCGTCGTCGTTCTTGAGGGCCTTGCTGCGTCGCGCGAGCACCACGAACGGCGAGGCGCACGCCGCGGCCGCTTCGTTCGTCGCGTTCACCATGGGCGGCCACGACTGGAATCCGTGGCCGAGATTGATGTTGTTGTTCTCGGGATCGGGCTCGTTGCAGCGCAGCGTCTCCTTCACCGGCTTCGAGCGGAAGAGCGCGGTGTGGAGCTCCTGGTCCTTCCAGCCGGGGCCCTTCTCCCAGTACATGCCGGTGATCAGCACGTCGCCGGGCGAGGCCACGAGCACCGACTTCGCCTTGATGGTCGCGCCTGCGGTGAAGGGCGGTGGCGGCAGCGGGATCGCCTTCCACTCCTCGCCGTCGCGTCGATACAGCTTGCCGGACTTGCCGACGATCCACGCGCCGCCGTTCTCGACGCCGTCCATGTCGACCACGGTCTCGGGCGCCGCGATCGGCGTGGCGGTCGTCGCGGTGAGATGCTGGACGGTCCCGCCGTCGGTGAGGATCCAGAGATCATCGGGAGCGGCGCGGCGCATTCGCACGATGCCTTCGGCCTTGTTCGTCTTCGCGAGCGCGTGGAACGCGGCGCCGTCCCAGCGCACGACGCGATCCTTGCGCGCGACGTACACCTCGTCGGGCGCGAGCTCGTAGACCCTCGATGCGCCGCCGGTGTCCGCGGGATCGCGGCCGAGGAGGCGATCGAGCGCGTGCTCGGTGACCTTCTTGCCAGGCGCCCAGTGACGCGCGACGAGCGGGCCGCTGAAGGAGCTTCCGCCGACCTCCTTGTTCGCGATGATCAGCACGTCGCCGGTGGGAAACGCTGCGAGCGAAGGGAAGGGGAGGTCAGCCCAGAGCGCTTGCGGCGGCTTGGTGCTCGAGCCCTCGACCCAGATGTCGCCGTTCGCGGCGGCGAAGCCGAGCGATCCGATGATGCCGCCGTCGACCCAGGCGTGGAGGTTGGTCTGGTCCTTCGCGTGCGTCTTCCACTTGCCGTTGAGGTAGCGATGCAAGATGGCGCCGTCGCTCGAGCGCGTGCCGGTGCTGTCGGCGATCCAGAAGTCGTCGAGCGATGCGCCGGCGATGCCGGTGGGCGAGTTGATGATGGGATCGCCGATCGACTCGAGCCCCTCGTCGCGCAGCGCGATGAACGACGCCGCGCCGACGCGCACGCCGTCGTAGAACATCGGGTTGTGCCCGCCGCCGTAGTGCACGACGACGTCCTTGCCGACGCGCCCGGCCCCGAGCTGCGAGCAGATGCCGTCGAGCACGGCGTAGAAGCCGCTCTGCTCGCGGGGGACGCTGCGCCATCTCGCGGGACCGGCGGGCACGGGCGTGCGCGGCGCGGCCTGGTGCTCGTTGACGGCGACGATGGTGACCGATGCGTCAGCCGCGGCGCTCGCAGCGGACACAGGAGGCGATGCCGGAGGTCGCGCATTGGTGGGCGCGGGGCCGACGGCGGTGTCGGGCACGCAGGCGATCAGCGCAGCGCACGCGAAGACGGACGGGATCGCGACGCGTCGCACGAGTGGAGCCCCGGCGACTCCGAGCGGGGAGAGCATGCAGCCATCATA
>JAXDMI010000696.1:0-5598 GCA_034666145.1 Myxococcales bacterium
GGAGCGCGGCCATCGCCCACGGCTGGTGCACGCGGCTGCCGAACGGCGTGAGCACGCAGATGCGGAGGTCACCGAGCTCGTCGGGAACGCGCTGGACGACGATGGTGCGATCGCTGGGGACCACGCCCGCCGCCTTCACCTCGTCCTTCACGTACGCGACGAGATCGCCCGCGGAGCGCGCGTCGAGATGATGCTCCTTCATGAGGAGAGCGCCGCCCTCTGTCGGCGAGAGGCCGGCGATCGATCGCGTGAGCTTGCCGATGCGCTCGCCGAACGCGACGGTGCGGCCCGCGCGATCGCCGTGCCAGAACGGCATCTTTCCGGGGATGCCGGCCGCGGGGGTGACGAGGACGCGATCGCGCGTGATCTGCTCCGCGCGCCACGACGAAGCGCCGAGAAGGAAGACCTCGCCTTCGCGGAGCTCGAAGACCATCTCCTCGTCGAGCTCGCCGACGCGACGGCTCGACTTGCTCTTGCGCGCGTTGGTCGTGCGGGTGCCGTCGTCGGCTGCGTCGGCGTCGCGATCGCCGCTGTCGGTGCCGTCTTGCAGGAAGACGCCGTAGAGGCCGCGGTCGGGGATGGTGCCGGCGTTCTGGATGGCGAGGCGCTTCGAGCCGATGCGTGGCGTGACGACGCCTCGCGTGCGGTCCCACGTGATGCGCGGGCGAAGGTCTGCGAACTCGTCGCTCGGATAGCGACCCGCGAGCATGTCGAGCACACCTTCGAAGCTCGCGCGCGGCAGCTCGGCGAAGGGCGCTGCGCGACGGACGAGCGCCCAGATGTCCTCGACGTCCGTCTCGACCTCACGCTCGACCTCGGCGCTCTCCTTGCGCGATCGACCGCTTTTAACGGGGCGAAGTGGCTTCACGGCCCGCGGGATGCCGACGGCGGCGATGGCCACGATCTGCTGTGCGAGCACGTCGAGCGGGTTGCGCGCGTAGTAGGTCTCCTCGACGTCGCCGCTCTCGATGCCCGCGGCGGCGGCGGCGCAGGCGAGGAGGTCGTGCTTGTGCTTCGGGACGAGGACGCCCGAAGGAACGCCGCCGACGTGGTGGCTGGCGCGGCCGATGCGCTGGATGCCGGACGCGACCGACGGCGGCGCCTCCACCTGGATGACCTGATCGACCGCGCCCATGTCGATGCCGAGCTCGAGCGACGACGTGGCGACGATGGCGGGGAGCTCACCGGCCTTGAGGCGCTCCTCGATGGCGCGCCGGCTGTCCTTGGCGACCGACCCGTGGTGGGCGAGCGCGATCTCTTCGCCGGCGGTCTCGTTGAGCGCGGTGGCGAGGCGCTCTGCGAGACGACGGCTGTTGACGAAGATCATCGTCGACCGCGCAGCGCGGATGCGCTCGACGAGGCGCGCATGGACCTGCGGCCAGATGCTGCGCGCGTCGGGATCGGCCTCCTCGTCGTCGAGCGGGCCGGCGAGGCCGTCCGGCAGGGGAGGTGGCACCTCGACGGTGATGGAGAGCGCCTTCTTCGCCGAGGCATCGACGATGGCGACGTGACGAGGCGCGAGCGCGCGTCGCTTGCCATCGGCAGCGTCGAAGCCGCCGAGGAGCCGGGCGATCTCGTCGAGTGGCTTCTGCGTGGCGGAGAGGCCGATGCGTTGCAGCGGAAGCTCGGGGCGCATCGCCTGGAGCCGCTCGAGCGAGAGGAAGAGATGAGCGCCGCGCTTGCTCGCGGCCATCTGATGGATCTCGTCGATGATGACGGTGTCGACCGACGTGAGCAGCTCGCGCTGCGACGACGTGAGCATCAGATAGAGCGACTCGGGCGTCGTGATGAGGATGTCGGGCGGCGACCGCAGCATCTTCGCGCGCTCTCCCGTCGGTGTGTCGCCGGTGCGGACCGCGACCTCGAGCCGTCGCAGCGGCGTGCCGAGGCGCGCCGCTGCTTCGGAGACGCCGGCGAGCGGCGCGCGAAGGTTGCGCTCGACGTCGACCGCGAGCGCCTTCAGCGGCGAGACGTAGAGGACACGCAAGCGCGACCGGTCGTGACGATCGGCCGGCTCCGGCTCTTGCACGAGCCGGTCGATGGCGGAGAGGAACGCGGCGAGCGTCTTGCCCGAGCCGGTCGGCGCGAGCAGGAGCGTGGTGTCGCCCTTGGCGATGTGCGGCCACGCGAGCGCTTGCGAGCGCGTCGGTTCGCCGAGCGCCGCGCGGAACCACGCGCCGACCGCGGGATGGAATGCGGCGAGCGGATTCGCGAGCGGGTCGCCGGCGCGTGGGGCGCGTGCGGCGGCGGCTCGTGACGTAGGACGTGCGTTCGCTTTCGAGACCACGGGAGGATCACGAACTTTCGCGCTCCCTGGACAAAAGGCAAGCCCCTCAGGGGCAGAGGTTCGACGAGCGGTAGCTCTGCAGGGTCGCCTTGCACGAGACGTCGCCGTAGGGCTGGCCGGCGTACGAGTTGTACGTCTGCGCGCACGACGGATAGTAGGCGTCCGCGATGGTGTTGCAGCAGCCCGCGAGGTCGTTGCAGGCGCCGACGGCGTCCTGACAGGCGGTGTACGCCTGGTAGTAGGCGGGCGTGCAATCCCCCGCGCAGCTCGCGCCGCTGTTGCACGCGTACGTCTTGCCGGCGTGTTTGTAGACGATCCCGGAGCAGACGCCGCCCGTGTACGTGATGCAGTACTCCATGCCGCCGCCGACGGTGCACGCGCTGCCGATCGGCGTGCACTGCTCGGTGACGGTGGGCGGCGGAGGCGGCGGAGGCGGCGTGCCGCTGCTTCCGCTGCTGCTCGCGCCGCTGCTCCCGCTGCTGCTGCCGGAGCTGCCGCTGCTGCTCGCGCCTGAGCTTCCTGAGCTGCTGGAGCTGCTCGTGTGACCCGAGCTGCCGCCCCCGCTCGTGGTGGTGCCGGAGCCCGCATCTTGATTGGGCAACTGTGTGTCACCGGGTCCAGGGAGGACCGCGCCTGGCTGCGAGGGATCCGACTGCTGGCTAGGAAGGCCCGTCGGCGTGGCCGAGGCGCAGGCCGCAAGACCGACAGAAACGACGGACACAGAGAGGAGCAAAGCGAAGGACGAGAGCTTCATGCCGGGCTGATACGTCCGCAGCGCCGGAATTTTCCCCCCGCGCCGCGCGCGGCCGCCCAAAACTCGGCTGAGCCTGAGGCTGAGGCGAAACTCAGCCCAGGCGATCGCCTTCGGCGATGCCGCGGCCCAGGAACCAGTCGCCGGCGCCGATGGGCTTCTTGCCTTCGAGCTGGATGCGCGTGAGCTCGACGCCGCGCTCACCGCACGCCACCACCACGCGCGTCTTGTCCGCGAACACCACCGTGCCGGGCTCGGCGTTTCCCGACGGCACATCGGTCACGCGCGTCGCGTGGACCTTCACGGTCTTGCCGCGCGCCGTCGTGGAGGCGCCGGGCCACGGCGTCATCCCGCGCACGTGATCGTGCACGGCGCGCGCAGGCTGCTTGAAGTCGATGCGCCCGTCTTCCTTCTTCAGCATCGGCGCCATCGTCGCCCTTGCGTGGTCCTGCTGTTGCGGGGTGTATCCGCCGGCCACGTACGTGGGCAGGCCCTTGCGCGTCGCCAGCGCGCCGATCGCCGAGAGGCGCTCGGAGAGCTCACCCGCCGTCTCCTCGTCGCTGATCGGCGTCGAGAACTGCTCGAGCATCGCGCCGGTATCCATGCCGGCGTCCATCTGCATGAGCGTGACGCCGGTCTCCGGCTCGCCACGCACCACGGCCCACGTGATCGGCGCCGCGCCGCGCAGCTTCGGAAGCAGCGACGCATGCACGTTCACGCAGCCGAGCCGCGGCGCATCGAGCACCTCTTGCGGCAGGATGCGCCCGTAGGCGACGACCAGCGCAACGTCGACGTTCTGCTCGCGGAGCCACGCCGCGAACTCGCCGGTCTTGAGCTTCGTCGGCTGCACCACGTTGAGGCCCAGCTCGAGGGCGCGCTTCTTCACCGGCGGCGCAGTGAGCTCGAGGCCGCGTCCCTGCGGGCGGTCCGGCTGACACACGACACCGACCACGTCCGCGATCTCGACGAGGGCCTCGAGGCAGGGCACGGCGAACTGCGGCGTTCCGAAGAACACCGCACGAAAGGCGGTGCCGCTCGGACCTGACTGAGGACTGCTGCTCGTGGCCTCGTCGCTCATCTCACTTCTCGACTTCGATCTCGACCTTGGGTGCGGTCATCTCGTGATCGACGCCCTCGGAGACGCCGACCAGCGGTGTCAGCACCTTGACCAGGTATTTCCCCTTGGGCAAGGGTCCAGCTGCCGCACGCGGGTAGCCGCGCTCCGGCGGGGTGCCGCGGTACTTCTCCGGCGCCCACTTCATCTTCACCGCTTCCCACGGCATGCGCGCGCGCGCGGAGCCGTTCGGCGCGATCGTGATGCGCGCCGACTTCGCCTCGCTGGGCGGAGGCTGCGTTGCGCCCTTCGGCGGCGGCGGCGTGGGACCGGTCGGGACGTCGGCGCGCTTCGACTTCTTCGTGTCGTAGACCTCGATCTCGAAGCGCGGCACCGGATCGATCTTGAAGTGGAGCACGAGCGGCTCCTTCGACTTGTTCACGAACGCCACGAGCAGGTCGACCTTGCCGCCGCCTGCCGAGCGCGTGGGGCTCGCGGAGACCGAGACCTCGAGCTTGCCCTTGAGGTCGACGGGCTGGATCGAGTCCGGCTTGACGTTCGGCTCCTCGCACGCGTTCTTGAGGAGCAGGTCCTCGACGTTGCCGATGTCGAAGCCGACGCACTCGTCCTTCTTCTCGCCCGGGCCGCCGTCGGCGCCGCCGCTCGCGCTCTCGTCGCCGCCGGCGCCGCCGTCCTCGCCGCCATCCGACGTGCTGGTCGCGTTGTCCGCGGGCTTCTTGTTACCACAGCCGAGCCCGAGCCCGAGCGCGAGCCACGCAGCGAGCGGAAGGAGAGGGAGAACCGCCGAACGACCGATCAATCGATGCATGCTTGCCACGTCTCCGGGGATGGGGCCTTCATCGCGCAGCGGTATTCCCGTCGCGTGATCTCGGCTTCGCACTGCTCTTGCACGCGCACGTATCGCGCATCGCCCTTGCGAAGCGCGCGTTCTGGCTCGTTCGCGACCGTCATGTCGATGTAGCGGTCGAGCATCTGTGTGCACTCTGCACGCGTCACCTTGCCGTTGCAGGCGAGCAGCAGAGGTAGCGACAGCACCGCGCGATTCACGGGCGGAGTGTAACCTCGAAGCCCTTACCGTCGCGAGGAATCGGGGTACGATGGCGCCCATCATGACCCGTGCCCTGAACTTCAACGCCGGTCCCGCGTCGCTGCCTTTCGCCGCCCTCGAGCGCGCTCGCGAGGAGCTCCTCGATTTCGAGGCCTCGGGTATGAGCGTGATGGAGCATTCGCACCGCGGGAAGGTCTACGAGAAGGTCCACCACGAGGCGATCGCCCTCGTCGGCAAGCACCTCGGTCTCTCGAAGGACTGGGAGGTGCTGTTCATCCAGGGCGGCGCATCGCAGGCGTTCGCGCAGATCCCGCTCAACCTGCTCGAGCGGGGTTTGGTCGCCGACTACATCGTCAACGGCGCGTGGGGCGAGAAGGCGGTCTCCGAGGCGCGCGCGTCGAAGTCGATGGGCGTCGGCGAGGTCCACGTCGCGGCCA
>JAXDMI010000697.1:0-3033 GCA_034666145.1 Myxococcales bacterium
GCTCACGGCGGTGCGCGACGTGGTCAGCCTCGGCCTCCAGGTCCGCACGCAAGCGAAGCTCAAGGTGCGGCAGCCGCTGTCGGTCGCGAAGGTGATCCTCGCCGATACCCAGCTCGCCGATCGCCTCGCGCCCTACGTCGACATGATGAAAGACGAGCTGAACGTGCTCGCCGTCGAGATCGTCACCAAGGGTGCGGACGAGTACGTGACGTACCGCGTGAAGCCGAACTTCCGAACGCTCGGTCAGAAGGGGATGGGCGCCCAGGCCCAGCAGCTCAAGAAGTTCATGAGCGGCATGTCGGCCGTCGATGCCCAGCAGCTCGTGGCCGACGTCCTCGCGCATGGGAAGGCGGTCGTCGATCTCATCGAGATCGAGCAGGCCGATCTCGAGGTGGGCTTCGACGCCAAGGAGGGCTACGCGGCGGCGGGTGAGCGCATCGGCGTCGTGGTGCTCGACACGCGCCTCAACGACGAGCTCCGCGATCTCGGCTACCTGCGCGAGATGCTCAATCGCGTGCAGACCGCGCGCAAGGAGATGGGCCTCGACTTCGTGGACCGCATCCACGTGCGCTTCGCAGGCAGCGAACGCGCCATTCGCATCGCGACGGCGCATGCCGAGTCGATGAAGAGCGAGTGCCTGGCCGTCACCGTCGATGTCAGCCCGCCCTCGGACGGATCCGTGCCGGCACGCGAGGTCGACGTCGAGGGCGACAAGGTGCAACTCTGGATCACGAAGGCCTGACGTCGCGACCGAGCGACGACCTGTCAAGGACGATCCCTTCCCGATTCGTACCGGATTCCGATCGAATCAATTCGGTCGCGAACGGTCCGATCGCGCGCGACTGTTGAACTCCGTCTGGTATGTTCAGCCGCAGGTCGGGCGGGGAATGGGAACACAGAACCTGAAAGCGAAACGAAGCGAGACGCTCGCGCAAGCGCCCGGCTCGGGATCTCCTGAGTCCCGAACGCGAGCTTCGAGCGGAGCGTCGCCGAAGCCGTCGGTGGCGCGCGCAGAGGTCGTCGACAAGACGACGCGCGCGCGCTTCGAATCCGAGCTCGATGCTGCGCTCAAGCGCAAGCCGACCAACGAAGTGAAGCTCGCAGGCGCACTTCGCGCCGTCGCCGCGCTGAGCCCCGCGCTCCGAGGCGCGCTCGTCGACGCGACGCAGATCATGGTGCGGCGCGGCTCGTACACGCGCGAGATCTACGGCGCGTGTCTGCGCACGCTCGCCGAGGCCGAGGACCGCAACGTCCCGGCGCTGCTCAAGGCGGCGCTCGCTGCCGACGACGCGGGCGGCAACGCCACGCTCAGCGCCGCGTGCTTCTGCAAGGACCCGTCGCTGGCCGCGCCGCTCGCCAAGCTCGCCGCCAGCCGGCAGTCGCATCTCGCGTTCGGTGCCGAGACGGCACGCGTGTGCCGCAGGGAGTCGAACGGCATGCATCTGTCGGCCATCGCGCCGATGATCAAGGAGAGCCACCGCATCGCTCTCTGCGTCGAGCTCTTCGTGCCGCTCGCGCGCAGCGCGCCGGTTCCCGTGCACGTCGGGCCCGCGCTCGGTGTGCTTCGTGGAGCCGAGCGTCATCTCGGTCGCTGGCTCGTCCTCGCCGACGTCGCCGCCAAGGCCGGAGACCTCGGACCCCTCGAGGAGGCCGTCGCCAAGTCGCAGGTCGGACCGTCGAGCGCGCGCGCCGCCTGGTCGCTCGTGGCGTGGGCGCTCTCCGAGACCCGCTCCAGTGTGTCGCAGGTGCCGGGTGCCGGCCTCGGCAGCGTCGCGCCGCCGTCGACGCGCCCGACCGTCGAGCTGGTCGCGCGCCTCTCCGATCGCCCCAGCGCCGATCGCGACACGACGTTCCTCTTCCGCATGGCCCGCGCCCGCGCGACGAGCTGCAAGCCGATGCTCGAGGGCCTCGTGAAGGGCGTGCCGCTCACCGACGAGGTCGCCGTTCGCGCCGCTTCGTACCTCGCGCGCGATCATGGTCGTGCCGACATGCGCGAGGCGATCCTCGACTGCGCGCAGAACGCCAAGCGCGACGAGCTCCGCGGCTTCGCGGTCGCTGCCCTCTGGGACACCGGCGACGAAGGTGCACGCAACAAGGCGCGCGAGCTGAGCGACGAGCTCGGCGCTTCGCGCTCCATCTCGAGCGTCGCCTGGGGCGCGCTCGTTCGCGCCGCGCACTCGGGAGCCATCGGCAAGAACGACCCGAACTTCGTGGTCGCCGCCGAGACGCCCTTCCGCTGGATCCAGTGGGGCTGGCTGGAGTGAGAGCTCGCTCGCGGTGGTCGCGGTCGTCCCCGTTCTAGGAGCGCGCCTGATCTCGCGCGTGATGGTGCTGAGCACGGTGCTCGGCCTCGGCGGCTGCATCCTCCTCGTATCGCCGAGCACCTACGGCGAGCACTGCCGCTTCGAGAACGAGAGATCTGCGTGCGGCGCGTGCATGGCCTCGAAGTGCGCGGGCGCCGTCGATGCGTGCTGCCGCGACGGCGCGTGTGATCTGACGCTGGCGCTGCTCGAGCTATGCGCCGGGGGTGACCCGAGCAAATGCACCTCGCTCGCGAGCGACCTCTCCGCCGCCGCGCCCAGCCGTAGCGCGCTCGCGTCGTGCTTCATCGATCAGTGCGAGGCCACGTGCCGCAACGCGACGCCGACCAGCAACATCACGCAGTGCTCGGTGCCGGCGTTCGGGCGCGGCCAGACGTGCAAGTGCATCGTGTCGAACACGCCCAATGACACCGTGTGCAACGAGACCGCGTTCCCCATCACAGTCTGCTGCGCGCCGATGGGCTGGCCGGCTCCGGGCCTTGGCTGCTCGTGTCGCGCGGTCGATTGTGGGCCCACCGCCGACGGCTGCCTGTGCGGGCTGCAGGAGGGCCCGAGCGGCGGCACGCAGTGCTCGGGCACCATCTGCTGTCTCGATCAGGACACGTGCGAGTGCGGCTCGCGCGCGTGCTTGCTGCAGGACCAAATGGTCACTTCGTGCACCTTCGCGTCGATCGGCTGCGCGGTCGGTCAGCAGCACGTCACGAGCTGCGCC
>JAXDMI010000698.1:0-5699 GCA_034666145.1 Myxococcales bacterium
GATCACGAGCTGGTCCCACCGCACGACGTCGAGCGCGCGGTGCTCCACCGACTTCACGACGCCGTCCTCTACGGTGACGAGGCTTGCGCCCTTGCTGCCCGTCTCCTTCGCGTGGCGGCCCTGCAGGTTGCCGGTGAACACGATCCACGGCTCCTTCGAGAGCACCTCGCGCGCGTGTACGTGGCCGAGGGCCCAGTAGTCGTTGCCCTTCTCGCGCATGATCTCGAGCGTGGTGGGCGCGTAGCGCTCGTGGCCCTCCCGACCGTCGAGGCAGGTGTGGAGGAGGCCGATGTTGAAGGCCCCGCGCACGGCGTCGGGATAGCGGGCGGCGAGATCGTCAGTGGTGGCGCGCTGCGCGAAGCTCTGGCCGTGCACGCAGGTGCCGGCGTCGGCGAGCTCGAGGGTGTCGGGCTTCTTCGAGGAGAGCTCGCGCACGTTGTCGGGCAGACGCAGGCTCTTCGTGATCGAGCTCGCCGCGTCGTGATTCCCGCGAACGATGACGACGGGGATGCCCGCCTCGCGGAGCTTCGTCATCTGCGACGCGAAGAAGAGCCCGGTCGAGAAGTCCTTCCAGCTGCCGTCGAACACGTCACCGGCGAGGAGGAGGAACGACGCTTGCTCCTCGATACAGAGCGCGACCAGGTTCTCGAGCGCGCGCCTCGTGGCGGCGCGGAGGCGAGCGGCCGGAGCGCCCTCGTACTTGTCGAGCCCACGCAAGGGGCTGTCGATGTGGAGATCGGCAGCGTGAACGAACTTCACGCCGCGACTGTAGCACCGCAGGCGCATGGCGCAGGAGCGCTTCGGCCGCCGTGCGCGTCGGCGTCGCGCTGTTGCGACGAGGCGTGTCGCTCGCCCCACACCAGCCATGCGTCGCCGAACTCGTGACCGAGCAGGTCCTCGCGAACGGCGCTCGCCAGCGCGTCGTCGAGCGTCGCGCGGTCGGCGAACGCCTTCAGGAGCGTGAAATGCGTGGTCTCCGATTCGTGGACGCCGGTGAGCACGGCATCGACGACATGACGCGGCGTCGAAGGGCCGAGGAGCAGCTCGGTGACGCCCGCGGCCGCGCGCAGCGGACCACTGCCTGACGCGCGCGCTGCGGACTCGAGCGCGCGCACCACGCTCGTCCCGATGGCGATCACGCGTCCGCCCCGCGCCTTGGTGCGGTTCACGGCGCGCGCCGTCGCCTCCGTCACTTCGTAGCGCTCCGGCAGCGGAAGGCGCGCGTCGATCTCCGGATGCCCGGTGGCGGACACGCCCGCGGCATGCGTGATGACCGCAACCTCCACGCCGCGAGCCCGCAGCGCGAGGAGCGTGCCGATGTCGAGCGCACGGCCCGCGGACGGCATCTCGACCGCCCACGGCCTGCCTGCCCAGGGGTTCTGCACGTCCCAGAGCGCGAGCGGCTCCGGCACGTGTGCATACTGCACGGGTCGACCGGCGCGATAGAGCGCCGCCCAGACCGCCGCCGGATCCGCCATCGCTTCGTGCAGCCCGAGCTCGATGTGGACGAGGTGATCGGAGAGGATCGATCGCGCGACGACGTGCGCGACGAGCTCGTCGCCGATGCTGAGCACGTCGCCCTCCGAGACCGCCGGCGGTGCCGGGCGATCCTCGGTGCGCGTGCGGTAATCACCGGCACCGAGCAGCGCGGCCGTGAAGTGCACCGCGCCGCCGTCGAGATCGGTGGCACCCACGATGCGCAGCTCGACGGCCTCATCCGACTCCGTGCGCGCATGGAGCGACGCGGGCAGCGTCGACGCGTCGTTGACCACGACGAGATCGCCGGCGCGCAGGAGCTCGGGCAGCGCGCGTGCGGGATGCGTCGTCGTCGCGCTGCCGCCGAGCGCGTCGACGACGAGGATGCGCAGGGTGCGGAGGCCGCGCGGCCGAGTGGCGGGCTTCATCACCCCGCTCCCAGCGAGAGACGCGAGCCGTTCGGGACCGAATCGGCGGTGCGGATCAAGGTGACGAGGCGCGCCGCGACATCGGCAGGACGAGCGAGTGTCGCGCGATCGGCATCCGGCATCGCATCGGCGTGCATCTTCGTGTCCATCTCCCCGGGATCGACGGCGAGGAACTTCACCGGGTCGAGCTCTGCGGCGAGCGACCGTGCGAGGTGATCCTGCGCGGCCTTCGAGATGCCGTAGGAGCCCCAGCCTGCGTAGGCGCTCACCGCCGCGTCCGAGCTGACGAACACGACGAGGCCACGCTGGCGAAGCACCATCGGACCCGCGAGCACCTTGGTGAGCCGGAACGGCCCGACCAGGTTCACGGCGAGCACCCGCTCGAGGTCCTCGCAATCGGTATCGAGGAGAAGCGGCATGGGCAGCGGCCCGAGCGTGCTCGCGGCATGCACGACGACCTCGATGTTCCCGACCAGCGCCGACGCAGCGCCGCCGATGCGATGCACCGCCTCCTTCGAGCCGACGTCGAACGCGAGCCCGTGCGCCTCGCCGCCTCGTCCCGCGGTCGCGGCGCCGTCCTTCACCACGCGCACCGCGTCGTCGAGATCGCGCGCGTTCCTCGCGACCATCACGACACGTGCGCCTTCGCGAGCGAGCGCCCGCGAGAGCTCGAGGCCCAGGCCTCGGCTCGCCCCCGTCACCAGAACGCGTGCGTTCTCGATCTCCATTTCGACCTCCATGACCTCACCATGCCTCGCCTATTCTCTCGCGATGGCATCGGTGACAACGCATTGGAGCGCTGCTACCTCCTTGTCATGAACGACGTGGCCTCGCGGCTCGGGAGCAACATGCGCGGGCTGCGCGAAGGGCGCTCGCTGACTCAAGCGCAGATGGCGAAGATGGCTGGGCTGCCTCGCGCGACGTGGGCGAACCTCGAATCGGGCGCCGCGAACCCGACGCTCACGGTGCTCGATCGTGTGGCCACGGCATTCCAGGTGACCATCGAGGAGCTCATCGCTGCGCCGCGCTCGGAGGCGCGGCACTACCCCAAGGCGGCGCTTCCGCTGAAGTCACGCGGCGCCGTGTGGATCCGGAAGCTCCTGCCGGATCCCATCCCCGGCATGGAGCTCGATCGTCTCGAGCTGCCGCCGCGCGCCAAGATGACCGGCATTCCGCACACGCCCGGCACGCGCGAGTACCTGACGTGCGAGAGCGGCGAGATCGTCCTCATCGCGTCCGGTGAGGAGTATCGACTCGAAGCCGGTGACGTCGTCGCGTTCCGCGGCGACCAGCGGCATTCGTACCTGAACGCGGGGACGCGCCCTGCGGTGGCCTACAGCGTCGTGGTGATCGCGCGGCGCTGAAGCGCTACGCCGCTACGAGGCGCGACGCGATGCGCCGCGGCGATCGCGCGTGAACGCCGACGTGAGCGCCTCGGCGAGCTCGTCGACCTCGCCCGGCCCGCCACGTCGCTCGCTGCTGCGGCGATCGCCGTAGGCGGCGCGCAGCTCGGCGACGGTCTGCGCCTTCCAGCCGGAGCGACGGTGCATCAGCTCGTGCGTGCCGCAGAGCGTGATGCAGGGATCGCCTGCGAGATCGACCTCGACGAGGCCGCGGGCGTCAGACATTCCGCAGACCGCGCAAGGTCCCTTCGCGACAGCTGCCCTGGAGCCCTTGCTCGTCACCGCGCGTCCAAGCTTCCGCATCATGCGTGGAAAATCGCCGACCCGGGCGGGGCGGGCCAAGTTTCCGTCGCATCGGAGTGGGTGTATACCGAGAGCATGGCGACGTACCTCGTGACCGGCGGCGCGGGCTTCATCGGATCGTCGATCGCCGAGGTGCTGCTCGCCAAGGGTGAGCGCGTCCGGATCATCGACGACTTCTCGACGGGGCGGCGCAGCAACATCGAGGCGCTGAAGGGCGACGTCGAGGTGGTCGAAGGGTCGATCGTCGATCCCGAGACCGTCACCCGCGCGATGAAGGGCGTCGAGATCGTCTTCCACGAGGCGGCGATCCCTTCGGTGGCGCGCTCGGTGGAGAACCCGCAGCTCTCGATGGAAGTGGGCGTGATGGGAACGACGGTGGTGCTCGATGCCGCCCGCCACGCGAAGGTCCGGCGGCTCGTGTTCGCCGCCAGCTCGTCGGCCTACGGCGATACGCCGACGCTGCCGAAGGTCGAGACGATGACGCCCGCGCCGCTCTCGCCGTACGCGGTCTCGAAGCTGACCTGCGAGAACTTGATGCGCGTCTTCGCGAAGCTCTACGGCATCGAGACGTTGAGCCTTCGCTACTTCAACGTGTTCGGTCCGCGCCAGGATCCGACGAGCCAGTACGCCGCGGTCATCCCGAACTTCATCACCGCCGCGCTGAAGCGAACGCGACCGACCGTCTATGGTGACGGAGAGCAGACGCGCGACTTCTGCTTCATCGAGAACACGGTCGAGGCCAACCTGCTCGCTGCGTCGACGTCGACCAAGCTCTCGGGCGAGGTCGTGAACATCGCTTGCGGCGAGCGGATCTCGCTTAACCAGCTCCTCTCGCACATCAGCGAAGAGTCTGGATTCAGGCTCGATCCGCAATACGTAGCGGGGCGCGCGGGAGACGTCCGCGACTCGCTCGCGTCGATCGACGCCGCGCGCGCGCTCATCGGCTACGAGCCGAAGATCAAGGTGCGCGAAGGCCTGCGCCGCACGTTCGCCGCGTTCAAGGCGACGTACGCGTGAAGATCACCGGATAGACGACGGTCACGATCCCGCCTTCGGGCTTCGGAAACGACATCGACTCGTAGGCCTTCGACACGCAGCGCGCGACGCTCTGATCGGGAAGCGTGGTGTCCGCCCACGGCATGGCCATGGTGACCGCGCCCTCGCGATCGATCACGAACTTCACGGAGACGCGGCCTTCGAGGCCGGGATCGCGGAGGAGCCCGGCCTCGTAGCACGCGCGAAGGCGACCGAAGCTCTGTCGCACGACACGCTGCACGGCTTCGGGCATGAGGCGGCCGTTGACCTGCGTGGTCATGCCGCCGCCCGACACCCAGTGATAGCCCGGGGTGTGCTCGCGCATGATCGGTCCGCGTCCACCGCAGCACCCGAGTGTGCCGATGGTGCCGAGTGGAACGCCGGCGCCCTTGCCGCCACCACCAACGCCAGCGCCGCTCAGGCCGAGACCGCCGATGCCCGCCGCGTCGTCGATGGTCTGACCGAAGATGTTGCCCATCGCCGAGCGCCCGGTCTCGGGCGCGAAGGCCGAAGAGCCCGCGCGCGCGGCGGCGGCGTCGCCGGCGAGGAGCGAGAGGATCCCGAACGATGCCGCCTCCTCGCGATCGCGATCCCGATCCCGATCCCGATCACGATCACGATCACGATCGCGCTCGGCATGACGATCGGCACCCTGCGTGGTGCGCGCGCGACCGACGGAGTCCGCCGCCTTCGACGGGTTGCCCGCCCTCGCTTCTTCCTTCGCAGGCGTGCTCGCGACGGCGGCTGCGGCGGCGAGCTCTTCGGCGCGCGTCTCGCGGGTCTTCTGCTGCGCGGCCGCGAGCTCGGAGAGCGCGCGCTCTTCGGCCGAAGCCACCATCCGCAGCATCGTGGCGCGCGCGGCTTGTTCGGTCTCCGCCTCGTCGCCTCTCGAATGGGCGACAATTCCGAGCACGACGAGATGCACCACCGCGGCGGCCAGGATCCCGAACGCGATCCGCGGATCGCGTCGCGCGCGCGGCAGCTTGGCGACATCGTCGGGGACGAGCGTGAGCCGCAGGAGCGCGCGGCCCATGCGCAGCGTCATGCGACAGTC
>JAXDMI010000699.1:0-5636 GCA_034666145.1 Myxococcales bacterium
CTCGTGCCGGAGGTCCAGGTCGCTTCGACCGCCGATCCGTCGCGACGCACCACGCTCGTCACCGACCTCGGCCTCTTCGAGGTCGGTCCGCCGGAAGCGACGCTCGTAGGCCTCCATCCGTCGGCGAGCGAGGCCGATGTCTCGGCGCGCACCGGGTTCGCCTACCGCGTATCGGCCGCGCTCGCTGCCACCGCTGCGCCTCACGAAGAGACGCTGCGCGCCCTTCGCACCATCGACCGCAACGACATGCGCCAGACGCTCGTCGGCTGACACGATCACGGAGAACCAGATGAACGCCGTCGTCTTGCGCGAGCTCGGTGGGCCCGCAAACCTGCAGTTGCAACGAATGCCCGAGCCACGGCCGGCGCGTGGTGAGGTGCTGCTCCGTGTTCGTGCGTGCGGTGTCTGCCATCACGACCTCATCGCGCGTCGCGGTGACCTCGGCCCGCTGCCGCTTCCCGCGATCCTCGGTCACGAGGTGGTCGGCGAGGTGATCGAGCTCGGCGAGGACGTTACCGGGTGGAAGATCGGCGACCGTGCCGCGACGCTCCAGCGAATGAGCTGCGGCGAGTGCGCCTACTGCCGGCAAGAGCGAAACAGCCTGTGCAAGGTGGACCGTCGCTTCTTCGGCGAGGACATCCGCGGCGGCTACGCGAGTCGCATGACCGCGCCCGCATCCGGGCTGTCTCGCGTTCCCGAATCGCTCTCGTGGCCCGACGCCGCGACGGTGTGCTGCACGACGGGCACTGCCGTCCACGTGTGCCGTACGCGCGGACGCGTGACCGCCGGCGAGACGGTGCTGATCACGGGCGCGAGCGGTGGTGTCGGTCTCCAGGCCGTGCAGCTGTGCACGCACGACGGCGCGCGCGTGATCGCCGTGACGTCGAGCGCGAGCAAGGTCGACGCGCTTCGCGCTGCGGGCGCGTGGGAAGTGGTCGTGGCCCGAGATCTCGAGTTCGTCGACGCCGCGAAGGAGATCACGCGCGGCGAGGGGGTCAACGTGGCGCTCGAGATCGTCGGCAGCGCGACGTTCACGAAGACGCTGCGCTGCATGGCCCCGGGGGGACGCCTCGTCGTGGTGGGCAACCTCGACACCGGCACGTTCCAGCTGAACCCCGGTCTCGTCATCGTGAAGGAGCTCGAGATCCTCGGCGCCTATGCGACGACGCGCGGCGAGCTCGGTGTCGCGCTCGAGCTGACGGCGGCGGGCAAGGTGAAGTCGTGCGTCTCGGAGGTCGTGCCGCTCGGCGAGGCCGCGCGGGCGCATTTCCGGATGGAGAACCGCGAGATCGCGGGGCGGGTAGTGCTCACCCCGCCCGAGGAGTGAACACGTGCTCAACGAAAGAGAAGGAGGCTCCCGATGACGAAGCGAGTCGGTATCGAAGCGATCGCAGTCGCCGTTCCGCAGCGGTTTCTCGCGATCGAGGATCTCGCCGTCGCGCGCGGCGTTGCCCCCGCGAAGTACACCATCGGTCTCGGCGCCCGCGAGATGGCGGTCGCGGACCCCGGTGAGGACACCGTGGCCCTCGCGGCGACGGCGGCAGCACGGCTCCTTCGCATGCCCAACGTCGATGCGTCGAAGATCGGGATGCTGATCGTCGGCACGGAGACCGGCGTCGATCATTCGAAGCCCGTCGCGTCGTTCGTGCAGGGGCTGCTCGATCTCCCGCGAACGATGCGGACCTTCGATACGCAGCACGCTTGCTACGGTGGCACCGCCGCGCTGATGGCGGCGTGCGACTGGATCGCGTCGGGCAACGCGGACGGACGCACTGCGCTCGTCATCTGCTCCGACATCGCGCGCTACGGCGTCAACACCGCGGGCGAGCCCACCCAGGGCGGCGCAGCGGTGGCGATGCTGATCTCCGATCGCCCCGAGCTGCTCGCGCTCGATCACGGGATGAACGGCGTCTTCAGCACCGACGTTCACGACTTCTGGCGCCCGCTCGGGCGTCGTGAAGCGCTGGTCGACGGTCACTACTCGATCGCGTGCTACCTCGACGCGGTGGGCGGCGCCTATCGCTCTTGGCGAGAGCGCGCGACGAAGCGCGAGGTGCTCCGCAAGGGGACGACGCCGCCCTCCGAGCAGCTCGCGCGCATCGCCTACCACGTGCCGTTCTGCAAGATGGCGCGCAAGGCGCACGCGCACATTCGCCGGCTCGAGCTCGAAGAGGCGAACGGTGCGCCGCTCGATGCCGGTGCGCTCGCGCGTGAGGAAGCATTCGGCGCGGTGAGCTTCGACCAGCAGGTCGCGCCTTCGCTCCTGCTCGCGAGCCGGATCGGCAACACGTACACGGGCTCGCTCTATCTCGGTGTCGCCAGCCTGCTCCACGCGCAGGGCGCCGAGCTCGCGGGCAAGCGCATCGGTCTGTTCTCCTACGGCAGCGGCTGCTCGTCCGAGTTCTTCTCCGGTGTCGTCGGTCCGCGCGCCGCGGAAGTGATCGCCGCCGCGGGCCTCGACGAGCTGCTCGCGCGACGCACGCGCATCGACGTCGCCGAATACGAGCGCATCATGGCGCTTCCGCGCGAGCTCGACGACGTCACGAACGCGGCGCCCGGTACGTTCCGGTTCGCAGGCGTCCGTGACGATCGCCGGACCTACGCGGGCACGCAGATCGCGTAGGCCGATCAGGGCTTCACGCTCGCTTGCGTCGCGCAGGCCAGGGCCTTGCTTCGCGCCCGGGCGCGCTCCGCGCTGAGCGAACGAGGCTTTGCGCGACCCCACCGTGCGACGACCTTCGCGTAGGCGGCGCACGCGCCGGTCGTGTCGCCCTTCGACTCGAGCGCCTCTCCGAGATGGAGCGCCGCCTGCGTATGCGCGAAGGGATGCCGGAACGCGCTGCACGTCGCGACCGCCTTCGTCAGGTGAGGGATGGCGGCGTCCGGCTGCCCGGCGAGCAGATACGTGCGACCGATCTCGGCGTCCGGGATCCCCACGTAGTACGTGAAGGAGGAGAGGGGCTGGTAAGCGGGAAGCGCCGCGAGCGCTTCCTCGGCCTGCTCCTTCGTCTCCGCGGGCGCGGCGAACGCGTACGTCCACGTGAGCCCGCTCTGCGCGATGTTGCGACGTTCGTCCTCGAGCCACGCCGTCCGACGCGCGATGAACTCGGCCTGCGAGAGACCGCCGGCGCGCGTGCTCGAGCGTGCGAGCGTGAGGGAAGCATCGATGCCGGCGTCGCCCTGCGTCGACTTGCTCCAGGCGTCGCTGCGGCTGACGAAGCCCCACGCCACGCGAAATGCCTGTGCGTCGTCGCCGACTTCGCGAGCGATGCCGGCGAGGATGAGGGCCGGCAGAAGGTGATCGCGGAACGGCGTGTGGACGTCGGAGTCGGCACTCAGCTCGGCCTGCTCGGCGAGCGCGCGCGCGGTGACGAAGTCACCGGTGATGAGCGCCATGCGCGTCTGATCGATGAGGCTCTGCCAGCGCATGCGCGGCGCCGGTGCGAAGAGCGCCGCCGATTGGTCGATCACCTCACGCACCGCCTCGATGGGCCTTCCGGCACCGACCATCACGCACGCGAGATTGCTGGTGAGGTGCGGATCGCGGTCGACGGCGCGGCGCGCATCCCGCTCGGCGTCGGCGCAGCGGCCCTCCATCGAGTCCAGCCACACGAGACCGAGGAAGCATTCCGCCGAGCCCGGCGAGACCGCACCACAGCGTTCGTACGACTGTCGCGAGTCGTCCACGCGACCGAGCGTTGCGAGGATGTCGGCGTGCGATTGCCAGGCCTGGCCGTCGCGAGGATCGAGCGCGATCGCACGATCGGCAGCGGCGAGCCCGGTGGTCGTGTTCTGGAGGAGGGCCTGCCAGACCTGGATCTCGACGTCGCCCGGATAGCGTTCGCCGAGCAAATGCAGGCGCTTTGCGGCCTCGGCGCGATCTTCACGAAGTCGCTGAAGCACCGGCTCGAGCGCCTCCATCATGCCCTCGTCGCGTTTGCTCAGCTGACTGCGCAGCGTCACCGCCTTCGCGTAGTTCTCGCGACGAATCGACTCGTCGAGCGTGCCCTCGGCCGCCATCGCGAGGCGCAGATGCCCGAGCGCGAGGAATGGATCGAGCTCCACGACGCGCATGAAATGCGACTGGGCGATTCCCCAGTTGTCGTCGCGTAGTGCCTGCGTCCCCGCGACGTACTCCGCGAGGAGCACGGTGTTCGTCGAGACCGGCCGCGGGAGATCGGTGATCGCCGTCGCCGTCGCCGTCGGGCCTGCGGATGACGCCGACGGTGCCGCCGCGAGCGCGCTCGCCGGCGCAGGCGCTCGCACACAGCGCGCTCCGACGAGGGCGAGCACCGCGATGCTCCCCGCGACCACCACGCCCACGAGCGCGCGAGGCCGCTGCGCCCGCCTCTCGACGTTGGCGTGCGTGGTCCCGACCAACGACGCCTGCGTGAGCATCGCGCCAGCATCCCGGATCTTCGCGGCCGCCTCTCTCTTCTCGCCCGCCGCCGCGACCGTGGCCGTGGCCGATCTCTGCTCTTCCTCGTCGCCGAGCTCTTCGAGCGCGCGCATCAGCTCCGGCGCATCCGCGTATCTCGCGTCGGCGTTCTTCTCGAGACAACGCATGATCACGCGCTCGAGCGCGCTCCCGATCTCCGGCGCGAGAGCCGACGGTCGCGCCGGCTCGTCTCGCGCGGTTGCGATGATGACGTCCATCGCCGAGTCGCCGCGGAACGGACGCACGCCCGTCGCCATCTCGTAGAGAACGACGCCGACGGCAAAGACATCCGTGCGCGCATCGACGGCGCGTCCCGCCGCCTGCTCGGGCGCCATGTAGCCCGGCGTTCCGATGACGCGTCCGTCCTCCGTCACCACCGACGCATTCGCGCCCGGCTCTTCGCGCGCGTCGTCGGTTGCGACCGGCTTCGCGAGACCGAAGTCGAGGACCTTCACCTCGAGCTCGTCGCTCACCATCACGTTGTCGGGCTTGAGGTCGCGATGGACGATGCCGAGGTTGTGGGCCTTCACGAGCGCGCGCGTGAGGTCCTTGGCGATGCGCACCGCGGCATTCGGACCGAGCGCGCCCTTCTCGAGCCGATGCCGGAGGCTGTGCCCGGCGACGAGCTCCATCGCGATGTAGATGTGCCCGTCGTCGGTCTCGCCGACGTCGTGGACGGTGGCGATGTTGGGATGCGTGAGCGAGGCGGCGAGGCGCGCCTCGCGGAGGAAGCGCCGGCGCCGGTCGGCGTCGTTGACGACGTCGTCGGCGAGGACCTTGAGCGCGACGGTCCGCCGGAGCTTCTCGTCGGTGGCCTTGAAGACCACGCCCATGCCGCCTTCGCCGAGCTTTTCCTCGATGCGGTAGCGTCCCAGGCGTTGGCCAACGAGGTCGTCCGCCATACGCCGGGTCAGTCTACGCCGTCGGCCACGATTCCGTGCTTCTTCATGAGGCGATACAGCGCGTAGCGGCTCTTGAGACCGAGCGCCTTCGCTGCATTCTGCACGCTTCCGGCGCTCTTGAGCGCAGCGCGCAGCTCGACGGCGGTGGGCTCGATCTCGCGCCGCGCCTCCTGGCGCAGATCGTCGGTGAGGAGAACGGTGTCGCCGGGGCTCCCCGCCATCGCGCGCCAGATCAGCGCGTCGAGCTCGCGGATGTGCGTTTCGTAGTCGCGCACGAGGAGCTGCTCGACGAGCGC
>JAXDMI010000700.1:0-4638 GCA_034666145.1 Myxococcales bacterium
GAGATGCTCGAGGCGCTCGGCGTGAAGACGTCGCGCACGCTGAGCCTCTTCGAGACCGGCGAGAAGCTGCATCGCGGTGACGAGCCTTCGCCGACGCGCTCGAGTGTGCTCGTGCGCCTCGGTCACTCGCACGTGCGCTTCGGGACGTTCCAGCGTCTCGCGTACGTGAACGGCAAGGACGGCAAGCGCGGTGACGCCGAGGGCCTCGCCACGCTCGTCGACTATTCGATCCGCACCTATTTTCCCGACCTCGCGAGCAAGACCGGCGACGACCGTGCGGTGGCGTTCCTCGATCGCGTCGTCGACAACAGCGCAAAGCTCGCGGCCGAATGGATGACCGCCGGCTTCGTCCACGGCGTCCTCAACACCGACAACATGACCATCACCGGGGACAGCTTCGACTACGGGCCGTTCCGGTTCGTGCCGACGTTCGACCCGGACTTCGTCGCCGCCTACTTCGATCACACCGGGCTCTATGCGTTCGGCAAGCAGCCCGAGGTGGTGAGCTGGAACCTGGGCCGGCTCGCCGACGCGCTGCGCACGCTCGCGCCCTCCGCGTCCTTCGATGTCCCGATCGCCGCATACGAGGAGCGCTACGAGGACGCGTTGACGGAGCGAACGCTCGTACGCCTCGGCGTGGCCGCGCGCGATCCCGACGCCGATCGCGCGCTCGCGATGGCCGCGTGGGGCTTCCTCGAAGCGAGCAAGGTCGGCTTCGAGCAGCTCTTTTTCGACGTGTACGGCGGCCAGGCACGTGCGGGGCGTGCGCTCTCGGGGCCCGCCAAGGATTTCTACGAGGGCCCGGCCTGGGAGACCCTGCGCGATCGTCTCGCACGCTACGAGCCGCGAACGGCGAAGGCCGTCGCCGATCCGTATTTCCAGTGCGATTCGCCGACGACACTGCTCATCGACGAGATCGAGTGGATCTGGACGAACATCGCCGCGAAGGACGACTGGACCGCGCTCCACGCGAAGGTCGCCGACATCCGCGCGATGGGCGCGGTGCTCGATCCGACGTTTGTCCGCCGCCTCGTCTAGGGGCTGGCGTGCCCTCGCTCAGTCGTTGCAGCCCAGCGCCGTCGACGGTGTGCCGCTCACCGCGCGATAGATGACGCACGATGCGCGCTCTACCCACGGCGCCTGCTTGCCGTACCAGTCGGTCCCGCGCCGCGCGAGGATCGCGACCGCGTAGCGATGACCCGGCGCCACCTCGACGATGCCGATCTCGTTGAGCGTGTTGTACGTCGCGTCGTCGCCGCAGCAACCCGGCGGGAGCCAGCCGCCCTTGTGCATCATCGACGTGCGCACGGTCAGCGGTAGCAGTGTGCCGAGCCATCCGCCGAAGCCGGTGCGCGGCGACCACGTCATCCACATCTCGAGCTGCGAGGTCTCGGCGGCGCCGATGAGCGTCCCGGCCTCGAGCCGCGAGAGGAACGTCACCGCGTCCTTGGCCGTGAAGTAGTTGTCGTCGCCGAGCTTGCGCGGCGAGTTCGTCGCGGTGCGATTGCCGAACCACTGCGTCAGTGCGCTGTCGACCATGCCGGCCTTGCCGCTGTAGAAGACGTTCACCGCGTTCGCGCCGCCGGCGAGATCGATCGCCGAGCCCGCCGCGTTGTTGTCGGAGTCGCGGAAGATGAGCTGCGCGTAGGGCGTCACCGCGGCGATCCCGGAGTGATCGAGCGCCGCCGCCACCCAGACGGCCTTCGGGGAGCTCGCCGACACGTGAAGCTCGCTGTCGGAGTGGCCAGCGTACTCACCGGTCTTCAGATCCAGGACCGCGATGGCAGCGCCGGTGCCGGGAGAGCGCATGGCCACCTCGGCTGCGAGCGTCGCGACCGGAGCTGCGAGCACCGGAACGGGAGGCGCGACGGCCGCATCGGCGTGCGCATCGCTGCCCGCGCCGCCATCCGTGGCGCCGGGATCGGGCCCCGGCCCCGGCGTCGAAGGTCCGCCCGACGTGCTGGGCGTACCGGACGTGCCCGCGGCAGGAGGCGCTTCGCCTGCGGTGAGCGCGGCAGGCGACGCGTCACTGCACGCGAGCACCTGCGTGCCGGCGAGAGCAAGCGGGACGATCGCGAGCGCCAGGGTCTTCGCGAGGCGGGGAACATCGGACGAATCGAGGGAAATCGGCATCGAGCTGATGGAGCAAAGTGCACATCCGATGCCGGGACCGAGCCTTCGCGGGCGATCGCCGATCGGCCGTGCAACGAGACGGATCGTCGGCGATCCGTGATGGACCCCCTCGCGAGGTCACGCGATGCGATCGCGCGCGAGCGCGTGGAAGGGCGAGGCGCCGTCGGCGTGGAAGGACCACCCGACGTGGACCCCGCATGCCTTGCAGAGCGCGATCTGCCAGGCGCGTCCGGGGAACCACGTCCACACCGTCGAGCGCTCGCCCTCGGGAACGCAGCCGGGCGCCACGGAGTAACAGGCGACGACGAAGCGCAGGCCCGAAGGGTTCATGAACGAGTGCTCGTAGGCGCCGTTCACCTCGAGACGAGCGCGCTCCGGCGCGAGACGTGCGCCGCACGCCGCACATCGGACCCACGTCTCTTCCTCGGTCACGCTCTCGGCGTCTTCAGCGCCTTCGGGTCGGGTCTGCGTTCCGGGCGTGAGCTTCATCGCCAGACGCGAGTCTAGTCGACGGTCGCGCGCCCATCACGGCCATTGCCGGGAGGCCGATCCAGCTTAGGATGGACGCGGCGGAGGTCCGCGGTTCATGACCGAGTCGAAGAAGCCCTCACAGCGACGAAACACGCCTGACCTGGCGACCGCGGGGGCCAAGGACAAAGACGCGAAGGACGCGAAGGACGCCACGAAGCTCGACGCAGACCTCTCGCCGATGACCGTTCGGATCACACCTCCGTCGGAGCGCTGGGAGAACGACCACGACCTCGCGCGCACCGTCAAGATGGACGCTGCACCGGTCACGGTCCCCCGCCCTGCTCGAACGTCGCGCGCCACCGACGCGCCACGCAGCGCCGCCGACTCCGGCATCGAGATGCTCGTCATCGACGAGAAGCAGACGTCGGGCGGTGAGCGTCGTCCCTGGCGCGCCGCCGAGGTGTGGACCAAGCGTCGCGTCTACGGCCTCGACTCCACCTTCCGCTGCGTCGAGATCCTCGATCGCGAGACCGGGCGCCCCGAGCTCACGCACGAGATGCTCGGCGCGCGTCTCGGCGGCGGTCGCATGCGCGATCCCGACGCCGTGCGCTTCAGCTATCCCCTTCCGCTCCCCGGCATGGAAGCGATGTTCTCGAAGGGCAAGAAGCACGGCTACACGTCCGCAGTCGAGCGCATGGTCGTCCGCATCCGCGTCCTCCACACCACCGCCGACGAGACGGCGCCCTCCTGGGACGACATCGCGAGCCGCTGGTCGGAGCCGCCTCCTCGACCGTAAGATGTTCGACGTGACGCCACGACGCACGCGCGCTCTCGCGCTCCTCGCCATCGGTCTCGTCGGTTCGCTCGCCTCCACGACGCTCGGCTGCAGCCGCGCCGACGAGCCCAAGCCCAGCGCCGATCCCGCGGTCTCGGCCGCGCCTCCGCCTGCGCCCAAGCCGGTCGCCTCGGCGCCCGTGGCCTCGGCAGCTGCTCCCGCGGTCACCGCCCCGTCGGGTCCGCTCATCCTCGCGCGCGGCGTCCGCATCGTGCACGCCGGCTCCGGCTCCGATGCCGCGCAGGTCGTCCGTGACGAGCGCGAGCGCGCGAAGAGCGACGGTCGCGATCTCGTCGTCTACGTCGGCGCGAAATGGTGCGAGCCCTGCCAGCACTTCCACAAGGCGGCAGCCAAAGGCGAGCTCGACGGCGAGTTCCCCGATCTCACGCTCCTCGAGTTCGATCTCGATGAAGATCGCGATCGCCTCACGACCGCTGGATACGTGTCGCAATTCATTCCGCTCTTCGCGATGCCCGGGCCCGATGGCCGCGCATCGGAGAAGAAATTCGAAGGCTCCGTGAAGGGCGATGGCGCTGTCGCAAACATCGCGCCGCGCCTCCGCTCGCTCCTTCGAAAGTGACACGCCACGAAACTGTGACGAGCAGGTGAAATGTCACTTGCACTGAGTGACGCTCAGAGTAAAAGCGGCGTCACGAAATGGCACACGGACGACACATCAAGGTTCTGGGGCGCGGCACTCCGAGTCGCATGGGCGACGTGAAGACCGTCGAAACCATGTTGGTCGATCTGATCGACGTCCTCGGGATGCGGATCCTCGACAAAGCTCACATGTACGAGGTCGAGACCGAGATCTCGAAGCTCGGCGTGGAGCCCTTCGAGGACGAGGGCGGCGTCACCGGCGTGTGCGTCCTCTCGACGTCGCACTGCTCGATCCATACGTGGCCGCTCCGTCCGTTCTTCGTGATGGACGTCTATTCCTGCCGCGACTTCGAGACCTCGTCCGTCGAGCGCTTGCTCTCGGAGCGCCTCGGCGCTTACGACCTGCAGGTCACCGACGTGTCCGAAGCGCTCGACTACAAGTTCGCCTCGAAGCCCGTTCGGCCCGAAGCGGAAGTCGTCGGCCAGGCCTGAGCTAAGCCGCTTCGACGAGCCCGAACGCGGCCACGCCGCGGGATCGGAGCTCGCGACGGAGCGCAACGGCGCGGGAAGGTGCTCCGAGGAGCCGAGCGAGCAGCTCG
>JAXDMI010000701.1:0-7108 GCA_034666145.1 Myxococcales bacterium
TCGTGCGCGGCACGCTCGATCGAACCATCGATGCCGTTCGACAGAACGTTGCGATGGGCTGGTCGATGATCACGATGGTGGAAGGCATCTCGCGCTCCGACGGCGGGGTCGGCGCACTGCTCCTGAACCAGAACAAGCACTTCCGGCTCGCCGAGGTCTATGCCGTCCTCGTCGTGATCCTGCTGGTGGGGCTCGTCATCGATTACGGCATGGGCGCGCTCGCGAGCCTCGTCTGCCCGCATGCGCGCTTCGACAGCGCGGCGAAGTCCGAGAGGGGCTCATCATGATTCCCGGCGCCACCAGTGGAGAGATCGTCCTGCACGTGCGCGACATCTCGATCTCGAGGGACGGCACGCGTGTGCTCGACCATGTCAGCTTCGACGTCGTCGATCGCATTCGCGAGGGCTGCATCACGGGGCAGGTCGTGTCGCTGCTCGGCCCGTCCGGCATCGGAAAGACCACGCTCCTGCGGGTGCTCGCGGGTCTCGAGCATCCCGCACGCGGCGAGGTGAGAGGCCCCGAAGGCGCTGCGCTCGATGCGAAGAGCGTCGGCATCGTCTTCCAGCACTACCCGCTCCTCGCCCATCGCACCGTCGAGGACAACCTCGTCGTGGCGGGCCGTATGGGCGGGCTCTCCCAGCCTCGAGCCACGGACCGCGCTCGTGAGCTGATGGATCGCGTCGGCATCGAGGACCGCGCGGGCTTCTTTCCCGCGCAGCTCTCGGGTGGACAGCGCCAGCGCGCCGCCATCGCACAGCAGCTGGTGTTGCCGCGGCGCGTGCTGTTGCTCGACGAGCCGTTCAGCGGTCTCGATCCCGCGGCGCTCGCCGACGTGACCCTGCTCGTCACGGAGGTGGCGAACGATCACGAGCTGAACACGGTGGTGATCGTGACGCACGACGTCCGCGCCGCGCTGCGGGTCAGCGACACCATCATCCTCCTCGGCAAGAGCGCGAACGACGCCAGCAAGGGCGCCGGAGTCCGCGCCACGTACGACCTCGTCGACCTCGGCCTCGCGTGGGAGCACGGCGCGCGCGCACCGCACGCCGTCGCCGAGCTCGAGCACGAGATCGAGATGCGCTTCCGGGAGCTGGCCTGAAGGAATCACGAACATGGGCACCACGACGAAGAGCACCACCGGCACGAGGCGACGTCTGAAGGACGACGGGCCGCCGTACGCGCGCTATGCGTTCTGGAACCCGTACAACATCTCGCTCTTCCTCGGCGGCGTCGTGCTCGGGGCGGCGACGGATCAGGGCTGGATTTCCGTGCTCACGTGCGCGGCGGAGGTCCTCTGGATGATCCTCGCGCCGGACTCCAAGGTGCTCCGGGCCCTGTGGTTCGATCGTGCCTTCGCCGCGGAGAAGCGGGCCGACGACGAGGTGCGCCGCAAAGAGCGCATCGGGTTGCTCGCGCCCAACGACAGCATGCGCTTCGCGTATCTGTGCGGGCAGAAGCAGGTGATCGAGCGTCTGGCGAAGGACAATCCGTCGCTGACCGTGGAGCTGCTCCACGACGAGCTTGCGAAGCTCGACGTGCTGCTCGACGACTTCATCGAGCTCGGCGTGACGGCAGTGCGCGCGGAGCACCACACGAGCACGTTCGATTTCCCGGCAATGCGCCGGAGCTGGCAGAGCTACCAGGAGCTCCTCGGCAAGCATGGCGCCGGCGATCCACGTCGCGAGGTGGCTGGGAAGAACATCGAGGTGCTGCGCCAGCGGCGCGCTCGTTACGAGGATCTCTGCAGGACCATCCAGGTCGCGCGCGGACAGATGGAGCTCATTGAACAGACGTTCCGCCTGCTCGGCGACGAGATCATGACGATGGCGAGCCCGTGCGAGCTGGGCGGCCGCATCGACGAGCTGCGCCTCGCGGTCGATGCGGTGCGCGCGACGGCAGATGAGTCGTTCGGCGCGCTCACCGACGTTCCGCCGTCCGACGAGGTCGTGGAGCTCGAGTCGTTCGACAGTGTGGATGGGAACCGGAGGCAGATGTCATGAAGAAGGGAATCGGAGAGAAGGTGCTGGGGTGGGTCGTGGTGCAGGAGGAAGACGCGAACGCGAACGCGAACGCGAACGCGGACGAGGACGCGGTTGCGAACGCGTCACCCGCTCGCGCATCCGCACCCGCTCGCGCACCCGCTCGCGCGCTCGCACCCGCTCTCGCTCGCGCACCCGCTCGCGCGCTCGCTCCCGCTCCCGCTCCCGCTCCGGTCGCGGGTCCGATGCACGACGCGCGCGCGTTCGGTGCGGTGTATCGCGCTGCGGGTGTCGATGACGTCGAGCGCGAGCGCCTCACCAAGGTGCTGTCGCTCCTCGAGGCGTTGCCCGACGAGGCGAGCACCGACGTGAAGCGATCGATCGTGGCGGCGTCGCTCGAGGCGTTCGGAGTTTCGATCGATCGCATCGTCGTGACGGGGGAAGGCGCGCTTGCCGCGCTCGACGGCCATGTCGTGTCCGGACAGAACCGCACGAAGGAAGTTCTGGCCCAGGCCGAGGCGCGCATCGCGAAGCTCACCGCGGAGATCGACGAGGTACGACGGCTCATGGACCTGCAGCTCGCCGCGCAGCAAGAGCTCGCGCGCTCCGTGACCACGGAGCAGGCGCGCGTCCGCGTGGTCCTCGACTTCTTCGATCACGGGGCGTCCGGGCGCGCCGTGCACGACCGTGCGCCGCGCTTGGTCCGCCTCGAGTGACCCGCGGCGGTTTGCCCGCAGAAAAGCGGACAACGGACCCGACGAGGGAAGCTTGATCACACATGTTGCGTATCCTGGTTGCGCACGCCGACACACAGTGTCATACAAGGTGCGTTCGCAGACCCCGACCGTCCGCGTCGGAGGTATAAACCAGGAGAATCGCTCATGAGTTTCAAGCTTGCCGTGTCCGTCGCTCTCGTTGCTTCGGCCTTCGCCCTTGTCCCGGGCTGCGCCGCCGATACCTCCCAGGACGAGGCCGACGCCGAGGAGGCCGCCGCCTCGCAGGACGAGCTGAACGCCAGCGCGCAGAAGCTCGTCGGCGCCTTCCACGGCCAAGACTCGGTTCATCCGCCCACGTTCGAGGGCCTGGTATTCGCGCAGGACGGCACCTTCTTCGCCGACCTCGACACCGGCATCCGCTGCATCACCGCGCCGTGCCCGTCGGGCGCGCACCTCGAAGGTCGCTACACCGCGACGGCGAGCTACGTCCGCCTCACCGCGAAGGCCGGCGCGCCCGCCGCGAGCTTCTACGGTCGCTACAAGTACACGCTCGTCGGCAAGAAGCTCACGCTCACCAGCTCGACGCTCGGCGCATCGTGGAGCAACAAGCTCACCAAGGCCCCGTCGTACTGCGCACAGCCCGCCGACTGCGGAAACCAGGGCATCATCCATCCGCTCTGCGTCGGCTCGTGGACGTGCGGCGTCTCGAGCGCGAACGAGTGCGGCTACAAGTGCGGCGTCGTCCTGCCGCCGCCGAACCTGATCTGGCCGGCCACGGCCACCAAGCTCGTCGCCGAGGGCTCCGGCGGTGGCTTCCGTCCGCCGCCTCCGGCGGGCTCGACGTGCGCCATCGGTCACCAGAAGTACACGCTCGATCGCGCCACGCGGCACCTCGCCTGGGAGACCTGCGAGTCGCCGGACAACGTCGCGCCGGCGCACACGCAGACCGGCTCGAAGACGCTCACGGTCAAGCAGCTCGGCACGGTCGAGACGGCGATGAACGGCGTCACGATCGCGACCGAGGACATGTGCGGCGCCGACAAGCCGCTCTATCAAATCCAGGTCACGACGCCGGCCGGCGCGAAGACCTATACGGACAGCTTCTACAAGTGCCAGGGCGGCAATCGCACGTATGTCGACGGCATCAACGACGTCTTCAGCGCGCTTCGTACTGCCGCAGAGTGATCCACGATCGCTGCACGCGGAGCGGTGGGTTTCGCCGCTCCGCCTGTAGAGTGCGGCTTCGTGGACGTATCTGCCCAATCATCCCAATCATCCCGATCCATCGCGAGGATGGTCGTTGCGCTCGCCGCCGCGCTCGTTGCGGCGGCGATTCTGCTGCACCCGCAGTTTGCAGCAGCGCAAGCCAACTACCGTCTCGCGCCGGTCGGCGGTCGCACGACGCTGGTGGGCGGCACCGGTCTCGCGTTCGGTCGTGACAGCGCTTCGGCGTTCTTGAATCCAGCGACCGTCGTGCGCGTCGATCCGGGGCGCCTCGCGTTCTCGGTGAACTTCTACGAGCTGTCGCTGTTCACCGCCTCGCGCTGGTACACGCCGGGCAACGTCGATCGCACGCACTTCGGCGACGTGACCGGCGCGGACGCGAGCGTGCAGTCGGTCGGCTTCGATACGCTCCCGTCGAGCCTCTGCATCTTCTTGCGCGTCGGTGACATCAAGTGGCTCGCCGGCGAAGCGTCGAAAGATCTCCGCGAAAACCAGGCTCGCCTCGGCATCTGCCTCGCCACCGTGCAGCAGTCGGACTTCTCGTTCGATCGCGAAGACTTTGCGTCGACGAACGCGACCGGCGGCACGCGACAAGCGCAGACGATCCGTCAGAGCTTCCGCCGCATCGCAGTCGGACCGACCTACTCGATGTACATCACGAATGCGCTCGCCGTCGGCGCATCGATCCACGCCAGCCGTGCGGCCTATCGCAGCCTCTTCGAGAGCACCGCGACCACCTACGGCGGCGTCTCACCGGTCACGTCGATCTTCTACAGCTCGGCGCGCGGCGACTCCTACGATCTGAGCGCCACGTTCGGAGCGACGTACCGCATCGGTCGCTACCAGACGGTGGCCGCGGCCATCGAGCTGCCGTCGGTCCACCTCTTCGGTCCCGGCGGCCTCAATCACTACTCGCACTTCGACGGCGCCGGCGACGCTACCTCCGCGCTGACTGCCAACGGCAACTTCGCCGCGTACACGCCGATGCGCATCGCGCTCGGCACGGGTATCGAGCGCGCATGGGGCAGCGCCGAGGTGAACGTCTCGTATCACCTGCCCGTCGGACCCGCGTACACCTCGAAGCTCGATGGCCGTTCGATCGAGCTGAAGAACGGCGCCGGCTCCGACCGCGCGGTGGCGCTCGATCTCTCCACGCCCGCGCGCGGCGCCGTGAACTTCGGGATCGGAAGCGAGCTGTCCATCGCGCCGTACCTCACGCTGCTCAGCGGCGTGAGCACCGACGTCTCCACGGTGCCGAAGGGCAACCTGCTCGCCGACCCGATGAACTACTTTCCGTCGCGCACGAATCGCGTCGGCGTGTCGCTCGGCCTCGGCTCGCACGGCGAGGGCGGCGATCTCTATCTCGGCGGTGAGCTCAGCTACGCGTGGGGCGAGCGCCTCGCGATCAACGCGTACCAGCTCCCTTCGCGGCTCGAGACGACCGAGACGCAGACCTTCGGGCTCCTCGTCGTCATCGCCGGAAGCACCAGCTTCAAGGCCATTCGCCGCGCTGTGAACGACATCACGAACGCCGTCGATCCTGCCGCCGCCGACCCGAAGAAGAAGCCGGTACCGGTACCGGCGCCGGCGCCGCCTGACCCGAAGGGCTAGACGGTCACTCGTCGCGCTCGCGCTCGCCGCGGACCTCGAACTCCTTCGTGCGCGGCTTGCCGTCACGCTCGAAGCCGAGGAGCTCTTCCACGCGCTTCTGCGCCGAGTCGAGTCGCTCCTGCGAAGCGCGCGAGAGACCGACGCCTTCCTCGAAGAGCCGGAGCGATTCCTCGAGCGGAAGGTCGCCGCGCTCGAGCGTCTGGACGATCTCGGAGAGGCGCTTGATGCCGTCCTCGAAGGACGGGGGCGCGGCCTCGATCTTCTCGCCTCGCGCCGAGGCGGCCGCGCCAGAGGCGCCGCTGAGGGGGTTCGAGTCGCTCATGGCTTCGAAGCCTTGTACGAAGGCAGCCGCGGCGCAAGCACGAGCCGCACTTCACCGGGCGGAAGGCCGGGCACGATGGCAAAGCCGTCGTCGTCGAAGGCCATCGGTACCGCGACGCCGTCGGAGCGCACCACCGATCCGACGAAGACGTCGCCGGGCGGCGCTCCGTTGTCGAGGGTGATCCGCAGCCATGCCGTCTCCTGCACGACGCCTGACGCGAGAGGCACCGACGCACCGGCGAGACCGAGCCGAGCCGCTTGTCGCGTCGGACCATCGGGGTCGAGCTGCGCGGCAACGTCGAGCGTGGACCTGCGCGCCGGCGCCGTCGCGTCATTCGTGCGTGCGACGAGCGCTGCCACCACCGCGCGACGCACCATGACGTCGGTCTCGTACGCATAGGCGTTCGCGAGGCGACCCGATGCGTCGGCGAGCGCGCCGAACGCGAGGCCGCGAGCGGCATGCGCACGCAACACCGCGTCCTTCGATGCGAGGAGCTGACCGACCTTGCGCTCGATCGGCTCGTCGGCGCGCCGTGCGAGCGCATAGGCGGAGAGCGGCGCATCGGCGCCCGCAGACTCCGCGCGATCGACGAGCCACGTCGTCGTGAGCAGGCCGTCGCTATCGCCGCCGAGCAGGCCGACCGCGAGGACCTGCCGCGTTGGCTCGTCGCGCTCGGACGCCAGCCGACCAAGCAGAGCCTTCGTCGCGCTGTTCGAGGGCCGCGCGAGGCTGGCCATCGCTGCCGCTCGTCGCACGCGCGGATCAGCGTCGGCGACCGCATCTTCCGGCGATGCCGATCCGAGAGCTACGCGACCGAAGGTGCCGAGCGCGCGCTCACGTCCGTCCTTGGACGCGGCGAGGCGAGCGAGGAGATCGTCGCCCGCGTCGCTGCGCTCGCCGCGGACGAGCGCACGCACCACGTAGGCGCGCACGCCGAGCGCTGCCGTCGTGCGTGCCGCTGCGAGAGCGATGACCGTCGCCATGGCGTTTGGGGCGGGCGAGCGCGCGAGAGCGAGCGCCGCGAAGTACCCGAACGTCGGGTCCGCCATGATGGACGGCGCGGCGAGCGCGGTCGCCGCTGCGGGATCGGACGAGCGACCGAGGGAGCGGATCGATGCCGCTCGGAGCTCGGCATCGGGATGAACGAGCGCACGAGCTGCGAGCAGCTTCGTGATCTCTGCATTATACACGCGTTCGGCAAGCCGAATTCCGATGGCCGTCGTGGCGTCGTCGGCGATGAGCGCGGCCACCGCCTT
>JAXDMI010000702.1:0-13977 GCA_034666145.1 Myxococcales bacterium
ATCCGGTCGAGGTAGCGGCGGCCTCGAGGTCGGCGCGCGGCATGTAGTGCGGAGCAAGGTCATCCGGGTCGGCTTGCCGATGGGCCTTCGTCGCAGGCATGCCGTCACGCGTCATGAACGCATCGCAGCCGTCACAGACGAGCAACGACGACCGAGCGTCACCGAGTGTCCGGATGGGCATTGGGTACGCACCGAGCAACCGCCGTGCCCCAGTCAGCGCGGCAAAGTACAGCGTAAAGCCCGGCTCCGGCGCGCGCCTGGACTGTGGCGGCGCGCCACGGCGTGCCGGCACGGCGCGACCTCTCGCCACGCCGTTGTGGGCGAAGCTCGCTCACGTCCGGTAGGATCGGCGCCGTGACGGAGGGCTGGGAAACGATGTCGGACGAGGAGCTCCTCCGCGTCCGCATCTGCGATCTCGGTCTGAAGATCGAGGGCAGTGAGCTCGAGCCGCGCGTACAGAACCTCCAGGCCGCGCTCGATGCTCGGTCGATCCTCGTGCGGCCACACTGCTACCTCGGCTCGGAGTGGCAGTCGCCCGACGGCGTGCCCGCCATCTGCGTTCCGTTCTACCTCGCGCATCCGCGGCTCAGGCAGCTCGAGATGAGGCAGATGCTCGAGCTCGAAGGCGGCACGCCGGAGTCGTGCGACAAGCTGCTCTTCCACGAGTGCGGCCACGCCGTCGATCACGCGTTCGGTTTGTCACCGCGGAAGGCCTGGCGCGACGTGTTCGGCGATCCGCGCGCCGAGTACAACCCGACGATCTATCACCACCGTCCTTACAGCAAAGCGTTCGTCATCAACCTGCCGAACTGGTACGCGCAGTCCCATCCCGACGAGGACTTCGCGGAGACGTTCGCGGTGTGGCTCGCGCAGCAGCCCGAGCAGTGGCGCAAGCAGTACGGCGGCTGGAAGGCGCTCGACAAGCTCGAGTACATCGACAAGACGATGCGCTCCGTCGCCGGCAAGCCGCCGAAGGTGACGCGCGGCGGGCTCCTCGGCGAGTCCGCGAAGTCGAAGCGCACGCTCGGCCAGCACTACGCATGGAAGCGCAAGCTCTGGTCGTCGAACTATCCGGATTTCTACGATGCCGACCTGCGGAGGATCTTCGGCGAGCTCACCCCCGGTGACGAGACGGCCGCGCGCTTCATGAAGCGCTACCGCCGCGCCATCACCACCGCGATCGTGAACTGGACCGGCGAGCCGAAGTACACGGTCGATCGGCTCATCGTCCGGCTCATCTCACGGGCTGCCGAGCTCGGGCTCGGTACGCCGCGCGACGAGTCCGCGCTACTCATCGACATCGGGTCGTATCTCTCGGCCCTGGTCAGCAACTACCTCTACACCGGCCGATTCAAGAAGAAGGTCTGACGTGAAGGTTCTCGTCCTGTTCGACATCGATCGCGCCATCGATCCCGACGAAGGGCTCACGCTGCGCGAGCTACGCCGCGAAGAGCAGAAGCCCACCGAGGCGGACAACATCTCGTGCTTGCGCGGCCTCGGTCACGAGGTCGACCGGCTCGCCGTGTTCGACGACGTGCGCGCCATGTTCGATCGCATCGCGAGCTTCGGTCCCGACGTGGTGTTCAACCAGTGCGAGACGTTCTTCCTCGACCGCGCGCACGAGCCGAACATCCCCGCGATGCTCGACCTCATGAAGGTGCGCTACACCGGCGCTGGGCCCGAGGCGCTGCTCCTCTGCAAGGACAAGGCGCTCGCGAAGAAGGTGCTCGCATTCCACGGCGTGCGCAGCGCGGGCTTCGTGGTGTCGCATCGCGCGCGGCCGCTCCGCAAGCTGCGGAAGTTCCGCTTTCCCGCATTCGTGAAGCCGCTCGGCGAGGAGTCGAGCAACGGGATCAGCAAGGCCTCGTACGCGAAGAACGAGGCGGAGGCGCTCGACCGCGCGAAATTCCTCCACGAGAGCTTCGAGTGCGACGCGCTCATCGAGGAGTACATCGAGGGCCGTGAGCTCACCGTGAGCGTGCTCGGCAATCCGCGTCCGCTGGCGTTCCCGCCACGCGAGACGTTCTTCGGCAAGGCGGAAACCGACGATGACGCGCCACGCTTCGCGACCTCGCGCGCGAAGTGGAACGACGCATACCGCCGCAAGTGGGGCATCCGCAATGGCGAGCCCAATCCGCTGCCGCCGGGCGCCGCCGAGAAGCTCGCGCGCACCGCGCGCATGGTCTACCGCATCTTGAAGGTGCGCGGCCTCGTGCGTCTCGACGTGCGATTGACCGAGGACGGCCACGTCGTCGTGATCGAGGTGAACCCCAACCCCGGGCTCGCGAAGACCGACGACTTCGCGCTCTCGGCAGCGGCGGGCGGGCTCGAATACCCGGCGCTCATCCAGCGCATCCTCGACAACGCCGTGCGCTAGCGCGGTCCGGTGGCGCAGCCGCGCCCATTTTTCGTGGGCCTTTGGCCAGGTCGTTTGTGCTCCAACTACTTTGTCCCGGTGCTAGGGTTCCTGGCGAAAGGAGCCCTCCATGAAGTCCGTCGTCCATTCCCCTGTCGGTTCCGTCCTCTTCGCTGCGCTCTCGCTCGTTGCCGTGGGGTGCGCCCACAAGCCGAACGTCGAGCCGCCCACCTCGCAGACCGTCGCTGCCACGCACCCGGCGACGCGACCCGGTGCCGAGCCGGCCGTCCACGTCTCGAGCGATCTCGAGCGCACGTGCAAGATCGTCGTCGGCAGCACCAGCGATGCGCCGAAATTCGACTTCGACGACTCGGCGCTGCTGCCCGAGGATCGCGCCGTCCTCGATCAGGTGGCGCGCTGCGTGACGACCGGTCCGCTCAAGGGCCGCGCGCTGAAGCTCACGGGACGTGCCGACAATCGCGGCACCGAGGAATACAACTTCGCCCTCGGCGCCCACCGCGCGAACACCGTCGAGCGCTATCTCGCGGCGCTGGGCGTCGCCCAGCCCAAGCTCCACGAGACGTCACGCGGCGAGCTCGACGCGAAGGGCAACGACGATCCCGCCCGCAGGAACGATCGCCGCGTCGACATCGACCTCGCGCAGTGAGCGTGGCGGCGACTTCGGTGGCCGGTCTCACGCGGCACCGAGGAGGCGCAGCACGCGGTACTTGTTTGCGAGCTCGCTGCCTTCTCCCAGCTCGGACATCGCTCAGAGCTCGTTCGCGGGATCCTTCGTCGGAGCAGGCGTCGGTGCCGGCGCAGGCGTCGGCGCCGGTGCCGTGTCGGTCGAGGGCGTCGCCGGTGTCGGCGGCGTCGTAGGCGTTTCGCCCGTATTTTCAGGCTTCGGCGGTGCCGGCGGACGCGGGCGCGGGCGCGGCTGCGGCGCCGGCGGCGGAACGGGCGGAGGTGCTGCCGTGGTGGTCACCGCTGCTTTGCCCGCATCCTTGGCGGCATCGGCAGCGGCGTCCGCTGCGCTCGTGCCGGCATCGGTCGCGGTCGTCGCTGCCGAAGCGTCGGTCGCTTCTGCACCGGCGTCGGTCGTCGCCATCGCAGGTGTGCTGCTCGCGCTCGCGCTCGCGCTCGGCGGCGTGGGCGGCGGCGCTGCCGTGGATCCCGTCGGCGGCACCGGCTTCGGTCCACCGATGATCCCCGCGAGAGCGCCGGTCATGTACGCGTACACGCCGCCGCCCGCGAGGACGAGGACCAGGAGCGCAGCGAGCAGAAGACCTGCGCTGCCGCCCTTCTTCTTGCCGCTGTCGAGATCGTCGGTGAGCCGTCGCGGCTCCGAAGCCTGCGAGGCCGGCGGCTGCGAAGGCGAGCCGATCGACGGCGAAGATCCGGCGCGCGCCGTCGATTCGGTGACGCCCGGTGCGCTCGGGCTGAGGTTCGGCTTCGCCGACGTCCCGAGCGTGAGCGGCTCGCTGCCCGCCGACGGAGACGAGGGCGACGACATGATCACGGTATCGCCGGACTGCGAGCGTGCGCTCGGGGGCATCTGCTCGTGGAGCGACGTGTCGCCTTGCTTGCCGAAGAGCGGGTTCTGTCCGATCTCGTCGAGCGATCCGCCGGCCTCCTTGAGCGCCTCCTCGAGGAGCTCCGCGGCCTGCTTCATCACGGTCTGATCGCGGGCGGGCTCGCTGCCGCTCTCCGGATCCATCTTCGGGAACATCGGCTCCGCGGTCTTCGCGGGCGGCGGGATCGCGGACGCCGTCGCAGCCGGCGGAGGCGTCGGCGAGGGAAGCGTTCCGGCTTCGTTCGCCGGCGGCGGCGAGGACGGAATGCCCATCCCCATCATGGTCGCCTTGCGCGCGGGCGGCGCCATCGGACGCGGCGGAGGCGCGCCGGGTGCAGCCGGGACGGCAGGCTTCGGCTCGGACGGTTTGTCCGATGCACCGGGAACGCCACCAGCGCTCGTCGTTGCCGCGGCCGAAGGTCCGCC
The DNA here is from genome assembly GCA_034666145.1 of Myxococcales bacterium. Lineage (GTDB taxonomy): Bacteria > Myxococcota_A > Polyangia > Polyangiales > Polyangiaceae > Labilithrix. Next base: position 4,356 of record JAXDMI010000702.1, read on the forward strand.
GCTGACGGTCGCGCCACCGAGACCAGGCGCGGGCGCGACACCAATCGCGGTCTGCGCGAGCGCCTTGCCCGCGGGCGGAGGCGGTGCACCGAGCGGACGCGGCGGAGGCTTCGCTGCGCCTGCGGTGCCGATGGCAGGCTTCGAGCTCGTGGCTGCCGCGGGCGGCGCGCCGGGAGCTGCGCCGGCCACCGGAAGCTTCGGCGACGATCCCGGAACGTTGGGAACGCCCGTCGGTCGTGGACCGGCGAGCGTGCCACCGCCGAGCGCAGACTTCGCCGCGGGAGGCGGCGGGCCGGCCTTCGCTGCAGCAGCACCTGCCGTCGGCGCGCTCGCGGGCGGAACGGGAAGCTTGCCGGCAGCGCCACCGCCGGGAGCGGCGGGCACGTTCACCGGAGAAGGACCGGGCGCAGCGTTCGGCTCGACCGGCGTCGCTGCCGTGAGACCGCGCAGCGTCGACGGATGTGCGGGTACGTCCTCGATGGGCTCTTCGGAGGTGTACGCGCTACCGGCGTCGGCCTTCTGCGTGATGAGGCGATCGATGATGGCGCGCGAGGCGTCGTCGATCTTGATGAACTTCACGCCCATGCCGGCGGGCTTCTCGGCGCCGGCAGAGGTCGGCTCGCGCTTCCACACCACGCGACCGACGCCGGAGATGACGCTCTTGTCGCCGGCGAGGCGGATCTCGAACTTGAGGAGCGTTCCCGGCGGGAACGGCGTGGGCGTCTTGACGAAGAGGCCGCCCTTGCTCACGTCGTGCGAGTGGTTCTCGATGAACTCGTCGACCGTCGCGCTCTTGTAGCGAACGTTGAGGCTGACGACCTTGGCGCGTTTGTCTTTGCGCGTATCCTGGCTCATGTTTTTGTCGGCCCCGAGGGGTGTCGCCCTATCGCTCGCACTTTGTTTTCCATCCTACCCGACCCGGACTTGAAAACGCCAACCGCTGACGCCCCGTGATACCTTCGGCTGGGTTTGGCGTCGCTATCCGTGCCACCCCCGCGAGACGGCTCCCGCATGCCCGGTGCACATTTTCGCGCGCACGAGCGCCGTGAGGTGCGGCTCGCGGTCATCCTCGTAGGGCTCGTGGGCCAGCGATCGGGCGTCGAGCGGCAGGCGGTCGTGGTCGATCTCAGCCTGGCGGGCGCCGGCCTCGAGACCGACGAGCCCCTCGTTCCGGGCGAACGCCTCACGGTGACGCTCTCCACCCCGACGATGTGGGATCCGCTCGTGATCGATGCGGTCGTCGCGTGGGCTCATCCGCCGCGGGCCTCGACCGAGGTCGATTCGATCGGCCGGTCGCGAACGGTGGCCCGCGCCGGCGTCGTCTTCGACTACCCGAACGCCTCGCTGGTGCTCTCGCTCTTCGAGATGCTCGCTACGCTCGGCTTCGAGTGAGCGAACGGGCTCACGGGCAGGCCGTACCGTCGTGGAGCGCGGCGACCTCGACGGCTGTGAGTCCGCGTCGATAGACGCGGACGTCGTCGAGACGACCGTGGAAGAAGAAGTCGTTGCGGCCGCCGAGCGAGAGCGGCAGCCCGACGGTGCGAACGGCGTCGCAAGCCTGTCCGGGCTCGCTGGTGCACGTCAGCACGCGCTTCTTTCCGTCGACGAACATCTCACTCGCGGTCAGGGGTCCGTTGTGGAACAGGGCGACGACGTGCACCCACCGATCGCGGAGATCGGGGTCGTCGATGCCCCAGCAATCGCTGTTCGATTGGGTATTGAAGCAGAGGAGGTGCCCCGAATCTCCCGTGAGCCAGAGATCGAAGCGCGGCGACCCCGGGATGTCGATCAGGACGTCGTCGATCCCGACGCCGGAGCGAAAGAACCAGAGCGAGATGCTCGTCACGCCGGACGCGGCGGTGTCGAGCGACAGCGACGGGACCTCGACGTGGGTCGAGGAGGCCGAGGAGGCGGGAAACTCGAGCGCTTCGCCGAAACGCCCGGGCACGATGGCCGGAGCTGCGCCGAAGATCGTGCCGTCGTTTCCCTTACCGGACGTGTCGGCGACGCGCGTCCCCAGCACCGACGCGGTGTCCATCGTCCAGTGGCCGAGGAGGCCGTTCGTCACCGGCGTGCATGCAGCACCGTCCGTCGCCGCGCCGTCGCTCGCGGCCTCGGCGAGCGCGGAATCGCCGCCGTCGAGCGGTAGCGACGCATCATCCGGCGGGACCGGTCCGGCGAGCCCGTCGAGGTTCGTGATGAACGTGCATCCTGCAACCATCGCCACGAAGGCCGCGGTCGCCGCGCCGCGCAGGCCCCATCGGGAACGCGGGCGCCTCATCTCGATCACCGCCCCTCGAGCCGCTCGGCCAGCGCCAGGACCGCGTCCTCCGAGCCCGGCGGGCCCAGGATCTGGAGCGACCGCGGCATCGCAGGCTCGCCGCGCGGCAAGTAACGGCCGAAAGGGAGCGCGAGCGCCGTGGCGTCGGTGAGGTTGCCGAGCTTGCAGAACGTCATCAGCCGATACGCGAACGCCGAGCGACCATGCTTCGGCGGCCGCGACGTGCACGTCGGCGACACGATGAGCCGGCCGCTGTCCCAGATCGCCTGCACATCGACGCGCAGCTTCGTGAGGCCGTCCGATGCGCGACCGCGATCGCGATGGAGCAGCGAGGCCACGCCGCACGCTGCGAAGAGCACCGCGGTGTTGCGATGAACGCGCTTGTCGATGAGGCCGCCGCTCGCGAGCGCGAGGAACACGGCGGGCAGCGCCTGTCCGATCGGGAGCTCGTCGCTCGCGATGAACTCCTTGAAGTGCGCGCCCAGATATTCCGTGAAGAGTGCATTCACCTTGGTGGGCGATGCGATGGTGCGCGCCATCTCGTGCTTCACCCCGGCGCCCGCAAGGAGCCGCGCCGTGTCCGCGGTGAACGTCGGCCACTCGCCGACGTGAGCGGCGTCGGGCTCGTAGATGACGACGCGATCGGGATCCATCGCGACGTGCCGTCGATCGGCGAGGCGCAGCGCGCCGCTCACGGCGTGCGTCACCGCGCGAGCGCCGGCGACGGTGCGCGCGAGCGGGCCCATGCCGCAGAAGTCCCAGAAAAATGGGGCGATCCGCGGGAAATGCTCGATGCCCACCGGCCACGTCGCATGCGAGAGACGAAGGCCCACGACGCCGCAGAACGCGGCGGGCGCGCGGATCGATCCGCCGAAATCGGTGCCCCAGTCGAACGCCGCCATGCCGTCCGCGACCGCCGCTGCTCCGCCGCCCGTGCTGCCGCCCGCCGTACGCGTGGGGTCGTGCGGGTTCCGCACCGGACCACGCATGTGATTGTCGCTCTCCGCCGAGAACGCGAGGTCGCACAGGTTCGACTTGCCGAGCAGCACGGCGCCCGCCGCCTCGAAGGCGCGATACGCATGCGACGACTCGCTCGGTGTTCGCTCCCGATGACGCCACGATCCGCCCGTGGTGCGGATGCTGGCCGTGTCCCACGTGTCCTTGAGCACGTAGGGCACGCCATGAAGCGGCGCATCGGTCGCGGTCGCCGCGCTCTCCGGCACGTCTACCTCCGTCAGCACCGCGTTCAACGCGTGGTTGCGCACGCGAATGCGCGCGCGGCAACCCTCCACCGAGTAGTCGGCGAACGGCGCCTCCATCAGCGTCCCTTCGATGCCTTCTTCCGCAGGCCTTCCTTCGCCTTCGCCTTGGTCGGCATCTCGAACTCCACGGTCTCGAGGAGCTTCTTCTTCCGCTTGTCGATCTCCTTCTGGAGGTTCTTCACGGCGACCTCGCGCGCGTCGTAGAGACGGCGCGGCTTCTTGTGCACGCGCGCATCGGAGAGCAGCGCGTACGTGAGCCAGGGGAACACCGCGGTCACGTCGCAGTGAACGTACATCGAGCCGTACTGCACGCTCTCCGCCGAGACCTTGCCCCACGTATGGCCCTCGCCCGCGGGACACGAGCTGAGCGCGCCGTTGTCGACCGGGTCGACGCAGAACTGCACGTCGAAGTCGAAGCCGTGCGTCGGAACGCCGAGGATCTGATCGAGGAGCGGCTCGCCCTGCAGCGTGTAGTTCTTCGGAACGCCGCCGCCGAGGATCCAGATCGCCATCTTCTTCTTCAGCGTGCCGAAGCAGTGGTGCTGCATCGCGCCCATCTCGAAGACGTCGTCGTTCACGTCGATCTCGAGCTTGAACTTGTCGCCGTAGAGCCTCTTCAGCTTCACGATGTTGAGGAAGATCGAGCCGTCTTGCACGGCGCCGACGAAGATCGGGACGCCGTAGCGCCAGCACGTCGAGAGGAGCGACGGGCTCTGCACGCCGAGCGCCGCTTCGATCTTCGCGATGTCGCGGCCGAGCAGCCAGTGCAGCTCGGTGGTCGTCATCTTCTTCTGGTACGCGGGCTTGAGGAGCAGCGCGCTGAACAGCTTGTCGGTCTCGAGGAGCGTCTCCTCCCAGAAGCCGAGGTCGTAGATGCGGATGATGCGCGCGAGCCGGTACTGGAGGTCGCCGGCGTTGGGATCGATCTCGCGGACGCGGTGACCGATGATGCGATGCGCGTCGTGATAGAGATTCGCGCCGGTCGTCGTGAGGCAGTCGACGAGCCCTCGCTCGATGAGCGGGATGAGGCACGACTGATGGAGGCCGGCGGGCGTCATCGCGCCCGACATCGTCATGAACGTGCACGTATCGTCCTGCGAGGAGCGCCGCATGAGCTCGAACGCGGTGCGCTCCTGGCGGCCGACGTACGCCGGAAACATCGTCGCGATGATGTCAGCGGGCGCCTCCTTGCCCGTGATCCCTACGGGATGGACGTTGCGCGAGTTCTCGAAGCCTTTGCGAAGGGCCTGCTTTTCCGTGGTCTGCGACATGTTCGGCAGCTCTTTTCTGTGGGAAAGGGCGGCGCGTCAAGTCGCTTGCGCGCCGTTGCGCTACGTTGCAATCCTCCTACATTCACCCGCGCCATGCGGCGCGGACCCCTCAACCGATGAAACGCACGTCGTCGCTGCCGTCGTTCGACGAGCTCGCCCGGATGCCGGACGACGAGCTCGACGTCGCGCTCGGTGCGGCGCTCGTCGCGCGCGACACGTACGACGACCTCGACGTGCATGCGCTGCTCGAGGAGCTGACCGGCCTCGGCGAGGAGTCCGACCCCTCTGCGCCGCTGCGCGATCGCGTCCTCGCGGTGAGCACGCGCTTCGAGAGCCTCGGCTTCCAGGGCAACGCCGACGACTACTACGACCCGAAGAACAGCCTCCTGCCCGACGTGCTCTCGAGAAAGCTCGGCATCCCCATCACGCTCTCCATCGTGTGGTGCGCGATGGCTCGGACAGCCGGGCTCATCGCACGCGGCATCGCTTTTCCAGGGCATTTTCTCGTTCGCGTCGACGCGACGGTCGCCGCTTCCGACACGCCGATCGTCGTCGATCCGTTCGCCGCGGGTCGCATCCTCGATGCCGCGGCGGCGACGGCGCTGCTCCGTCGCGCGCTCGGCGAGGGCGCGGAGCTGCATGCGTCGCTGTTCACGCCGGCGACGGCACGGGCGACGCTCGTTCGGCTCCTCACCAACCTCGAAGCGACCTGGGCGAAGCGCGGCGAGCACGCGCGCGCGTTCGTCGCCGTCGATCGCATCGTGACGCTCGTGCCCGACTCGACGCGCATGCTCCGCGAGCGCGCGGCGCTGGCGCTGCGCATCGGCGCCACCGAGGTGGCTCGCGCCGATCTCACGCGCGTCATCGAGCTCGAGCCGCAGGCCCCGGACATCCCGCACATCGAAGCGCGTCTCGCAAAGCTGGTGGCGCCGGTCAAGGCGACGCTCCACTGATGACGCGTTCCGCAACGCGTCTTGCCGTGGGCGTGCTCGCCGTGGTGTTGCTGTTCGCGACATCCGCGAAGGCCCAGGTGCACTGGGATGCATCGGCGAAGGTCGGCGTCATGAAGCGCGTCCTCGGCGATCGCCCGGCCGGAGGGACGGACGCTGGCTTCGGTCCTGCGGCTCAGCTCGATGCGCACCTCGCGCTCCTCCCGCTCGTGCGCTTCGGCGCGTACGTCGGTCACGACATCTCGCCGCTCGGCGGCGACGCTTCCGCGCGCGACCTCACATGGGGTGGCGCGCGCGTGAAGGTGATGTCGCCGTGGCCGCGAGGCTCGCTGCGCGCGTGGCTCTTCTTCGGCTTCGGCTACGACGGCGTCTACCAGCGGAGCACCTCGGCGCCCCGTAATTTCCCTGGTCCCGTGGACATGCCGACCGTGCGTGCCGACGCGGTGGTCCACGGCGCGGGTGGCGGCTTCTTCGAGGTGCCTTACGGAATAGGTGCATCTTACAAGCTTCGCAAACCTTGGGAGCTATGCGCCGAGCTCGGCGCGCGCAGCGCTTTCGGCTTCAGCGGCAGCGCTTATGATGCGCCGGGACCTCGCGTCTCGAGTCCCGGCCGAACGGACGGAAACGCGCTCCCCGCCGGCAAAGATCGCTTCGCCATCGGCCTTACCATCGGCGTGCTCGTCGATCTGTGAGACCTCCGTGAGCCGCCCGACTTTCCCGTGCAAAAGTGGTAGGGTAGGAGCCCACGATTTCCCGCTTTTCTTGGTGCTCGGATCTCGAACTACGCAGCCGATCGAATGGGTGGACCCGCTGACGAAAAGCCGCCCGCAAGGCCCCGGGGCGGGACACCGTTGCCTCTTCGTGCGGGCAGCGCGCCTCCGCCTGCGCCTGCTCAGGACGGACGCATGAGCAGCGGCGCGAACAAGGGGAGCGGTCCGCGTTCGCTCATCGGCACCACGATCAGCGATCGCTACCTCATCGAGCGGCTGCTCGGTGAAGGCGGCATGGGCGCGGTGTACCAGGCCGAGCACACGCTCATGCGCAAGCGCATGGCCATCAAGGTGCTCCATCCCGAGATGACGCGCCTCCCCGAGGTCGTCGCGCGCTTCGAGCGCGAAGCGATGGCGGCCGCGCACATCGATCATCCGCACGTCGTCACCGCCACCGACTTCGGCAAGCTGGAGGACGGCTCGTTCTTCCTCGCGCTGGAGTTCGTCGAGGGCGCGAGCCTCCGCGAGGTCATCGGCGCGGGTCGCCTCGAGCTCGGGCGGGCACTGCACATCGCGCGGCAGATGGCAGGCGCTCTGCAGCGCGCGCACACGCTCAAGATCGTCCATCGCGATCTCAAGCCCGAGAACGTGATGCTCGTCGATCGCGACGGCGATCCCGACTTCGTGAAGGTCCTCGACTTCGGCATCGCCAAGGTCCAGATGGGCGAGCTCGGCACGAACGATCGCGCCGGCCCGGAGCAGAACGTGCTCACGCAAGCCGGCATGGTCTACGGCACGCCCGAGTACATGGCGCCGGAGCAGGCGCTCGGACAGCCGGTCGACGCGCGCGCCGATCTCTATGCGCTCGGCGTGATCATCTACGAGATGCTCACCGGCCATCGCCCCTTCGAAGCCGAGAGCAAGGTCGCGCTGCTCGGCATGCAGGTCACGGCGCCCGTGCCGGCGATGATCATCAAGTGCCCCGACTGCAACGTGCCGCTCGAGGTCGAGGTCCTCGTCGGTCGCCTGCTCGCGAAGGAAGCGACCGAGCGCATGGGCGACGCGAAGGAGGTGATCGAGGTCATCACCTCGCTCCTCTCGCAGCTCTCCGTCGCGGGTCGCATCGACGCGAAGTTCCTCGCGCCGGCCCCGAGCGGATTCGCCACGAATCCCGGGCTGATCAGCGGCATTTCGCCGGCTCCGCCCGATCTCGCAGCGCTCGCGCAGGCGGCCAAGGCCAAGAAGGACGGCGGCGTCGACGGTGCGAAGACCACCGGCGTCGAAGGCCTGCTCGGCAAGCGCGCGTTCCTCGTCGCGCTCTTCGCGGGCATCCTCGGCATCATCATCCTGGTCACGGCCGTCGTGTACGTGTTCCGCGGTCGCGAGGACGTCATCACCGGCGCGGATGCATCGGGCGGCCTCGTCACGACGAGCGCCGAGGGCGGCAGCCCGACGGTCGACGCGCCGACCGACGAGCGCGTGAAGGAAGCGATCGCGATGATCGATCGCGGCGACTACGGCTCGGGCATCAAGCGCCTCGAGGAGCTCGGCGACGTGGTGCAGGGTCGCGAGGACGTGCATCGCGCGCTCTTCACCGCGTACAGCGCCACCGATCGCACGAAGGATGCCGTGCGCGAGGCCGGTCTCGTCTTCAAGTCGAACCCGAACCTCGACGTGCGCAGCGACGTGAAGCTGCGCGTCGAGATCCGCGACGCCGCGCTCAAGGAAGGTACGAGGGACGGCAACAAGGCCGTCGCCGACGAAGCGTTCGCTGTGCTCGAGACGCAGATGGGCACCGTCGGCTGGGACGACATCTACGACATCGGCTACGGCACCTCGGGGACCCAGTACCCGAAGGCAGCCGAGCGCGCGCGGAGGGTCCTCGCCAAAGGCGAGCGCTCGAAGATGAGCGCAGCGCTGCAGGTGGCGCTCGATCTGCAGGCGGCCGGCGCATCATGCGCGGCGAAGGCCCACTTCGATCGCGCGCAGCGCGAAGGCGACGAGCGCGCGCTGTTCCTCCTCAAGCAGCTCACGACGGCGCATCAGCTGAAGCAGAGCGGCTTCAAGAAGATCGATCTCCTCGGCTGTCTCCACGACGGACAGCTCGCGCGCACCATCGCCGCCCTCGAAGAGCGCCTCCGCCAGCAGAAGAAGAAGCAGTAGCGACGCGCGCGGAGCCCGCGCGGCGTCAGCTGCCGATCCCGAAGCGGGCTTTGTCCTTCGCGATCAGCTCGACGTAGGCCTCGGACTCGAGATGCGGCGCGATCTCGCCGCTCGCGATGGCGGCCTCGAGCTGCTTCTTGATCTCGCCGACGAGGCGCGACGGAGGAAGCGCGAACGCCTTCATCACCGCGTCACCGACGCCGGACGGCAGAGGCGGCTGCTTGGCGTCTTCGGCGGCGAGCAGCGTGATGCGCCCGGCGAGCTCTTCGATCTGGTTGAGGCCCTTGCGCTTCTTCTCGGGGCGCTTGGTCGTGATGTCCGCGCGCGCAAGACAGAGGAGATCGTCGAGGTGCTGGCCGAGCTCGCGTGCGAAGCGGCGCACGGCACTGTCGGTCCAGCTCGGGTCGTACTGGTTCGCGCGGAGGTGATGCAGGACGAGAAAGCGGATGGTGTCGCGTAGCGCGGGCTCCGGCGCGAACATGCTGCTGCGACGTTCGAGCTTGTCGAACATGCGCGTGCCGACCTCGGCGTGTCCGAGGAAGTGCACCTTGCCGTCGGGGCTGATGGAGCGCGTCTTCGTCTTGCCGATGTCGTGGAAGAGCGAGGCCCACCGCACCTCGAGCCGCGGCACCGCCTGACGCACGACTTGCTTCGTGTGCTTCCACACGTCCTTGTGGCGCCACTCGCCGTCGCCGAAGCCCACCATCGCGTGGACCTCGGGGAAGAGCACCCGGAGCGCCCCGGCATCGAGGAGCGTGTCGAGGCCGAGCTCGGGGTCCTGCCCCATGACGACGCGATCGAGGCGGTTGCGCACGGCCTTCGCGTCGAGACGCGTCGCGGCCTCGAGGTCCTTCGCCGTGATGGCCTGCACCACCTCGACCAGATGCCCCTTCTCGGACGCGACCGCGGCGAGCTCGAGCGCATCCATGGCGCGATCGGCATCGCCTGTGGTGGGCTCCGGCGCCTTCTGCGCGCTCGTGTCGGG
>JAXDMI010000703.1:0-5776 GCA_034666145.1 Myxococcales bacterium
ACGGGTACGAAGGCGCCGGTTCGTCGTGACAGCGCGTGCACCGCGCGCGCCGTGACCTCCTTGCCGGTGCCGGTCTCGCCGAGCAGGAGCACGGGCACGTCCGAGCCGGCGATCTTCACGAGCGCCGCCACCGCTGCGCCCTGAGCGGGAACGAGCGTGGCCAGACCGAGCGCACGATGGGGCAGCGCAGCTTGGTCGACGAACATGTGGATGCCCGCGTCGGCCGGCAGTGCGGTTCGAAGCTGGAAGAGCGTGCCGCCGAGGTCGAACATCGCTCCGTCGCCGAGCACGGCACGCTCGATCTTCTCGCCCGCGACGAACGTGCCGTTGGTCGAGCCCATGTCTTCGATGCGCCAGCCCTCGGGCGTGCGCGCGAGCGTTGCGTGTCGCGTCGACATGCGTCCGTCGGGGATGCCGACGACGAGCCGCTTCTTGCCGTTCACCGACTCAACCGTCGCTCCTCGATCCGCGGCGCGGCCGAGGACGATCTCGTCGACTCCCTCGATGCGGAGCCGCGCGCCGCCGGCCAGCGGACGGGAGCACTCGAGGACCACGAAGAGGTAGGGAAGCCGGCGGGTCTCCTCGGGCGACTTGCTCGCGTCGTCGTCGCGGATCGTCTTGGCGACCGTCATGCCTAGCGTCTCGTGTGTATCAGATACACCCGCCGAGCACGCGATACAGCCGCGGCCAACGCCGCCGAAAAATGGCCGATTTACCGGGCGAAGTGCCGCCTGCGCGGGCCTCCGGACCGTGGCACGTCCGGTGCTCTAGGCCCTGTCATGAAGAACGTCATCGGGGTCGGATTCATGTTGGTCGGTGTGCTCGGAGCCGTGGCCTGCGGCTCGTCGGATGCGTCGGTGCCGGCGCCGGCGCCCGCTGCCGATGCCGGTGGGCCGGCGATGCCGTTGCCCCTCGCGCTCGACACGTACACGTGGCCCGACCCGGCGCCCGCAGCAGATGTGAAGAGCAACCCGAAGCCCATCGACCTCGCCGCGAAGGAGACCGATCAGAACGAGAGCGTCTTCGAGTGCACCGCCTTCGATCACGACACGACCGCGGTCTACGACAAGATCGCGTGGCTCGAAGAGGAGAGCGGACCGGTGAAGGCCGGCATCGTCCTGCAGGGGCGCGGCTTCAAGAACGGCCAGCTCCTCCCGCTGCCGCTGAAGCGCACGCCCGTGAAGCTCTCGATCAACCTCGCGGTCCCGACCGCGAGCCGCACCGTCGACGTGCCGGACACGGCCTCGCTCCAGGATGCGATCTCGAAGTTCCAGGTCGAGGCCGACGCCCTCGCCGACACGCCGGGCAACATCCAGTACAACGTCGAGGAGGTCACGACGAAGGAGCAGATCGCGCTCTCGCTCGGTGTGCATGCGTCGTACTCCGGCATCCTCGCGTCGGCGCAGCTCGACACGAACATCTCGCACGAGAGCGGTCTCACGCAGCACACGGTGGTCGCGAAGCTCGTCCAGCCCGTCTACACGATCTCGTTCGCCGACGAGTCGCTCCCCACCGCCGCCTCGTTCTTCGACCCGGCGATGACGGCCGCGGACTGGCAGGCGCAGCTCGACGCGGGGACGATCTCCGCGGACAACCCGCCGGTGTTCATCAGCTCGGTGACGTACGGCCGCCTCGTGATGGTCTCGCTCTCGTCCACGCAGGGCGAATCGGTCGACACGCTGAAGACGCTGATCCAAGGCTCCACCGCGGCGTTCTCCGCGAGCGCGTCGATCGATGCGAGCCAGCAGAAGGAGTGGTCGACGCTGAAGCACCAGGAGTACCAGCGCGGAGGCAGCGCCAACGGCGCGAGCGAGGCGATCCAGACCGGCGACTTCCGGAGGTTCTTCGGCAAGGCGCCGCCGAGCACGATGGTCCCGATCGCGTTCACGGTGAAGACACTCTCCGGCACGCGCAAGGTGGCGCTCATCGGCGACCTCACGAAGTACAACGCGCCCGACTGCCAGACGCACGGCTCGTGGAGCCCGGAGACGACGCTCGCCGACGGCGCGTTCGATTCGATCGGCGTAGGCAATGCCGATGACGTGTGGGCCAAGAGCCCGGCGCAGCCCCGCAAGCTGTTCCACTTCGACCCCACCGCGACGGGCGCGTCGAAGTTCAAGGCGTTCGACGTCACGTTCGATCCGGCTCACGTCGCGGACATCACGCGCATCTCCGTCGGTCGCGACGGCACCGTAGGCATGGTCCTCGCGGACTACTCGGTGCTCTTCTACCACCCGGGCTCGGGCGGCTCGCCGGGCACGTTCACGAAGCGCGAGGACAGCGAGGTCAACTCGGACCCCGGCTGCGCGTACGGGCGGTGTCTGTACTGGCTCGACGTGTTCGACGCGAACAAGATGGCGGCCTCGAACCACGAAGACATCAACTGGACGACGGACGGCTACGCCAGCAAGAACTTCTTCGATACGAGCAGCAGCGGGATCGTCGGGATCGATCAGTTCAACAAGATCTGGCACGCGCCCGCGAGCGGCGGCGTCATCTTCATCGACACCGCCAACGGTGGGCAGACGAACATCGGCGGCCTGGCGAAGAAGGTCGACGCACTGGCGGTCGGCGCGCCGAACGACGTGTGGATCACGTACGACGGCGGCACGTACCACTTCGACAAGCGCTCGCAGACCGACACGAACGTCCCGGCGTGGCAGCCGAAGAACATGGGCATCTTCACGCCCATCATGGACGTGGGCGTCGACGGTCACCTCTGGGGGATCACCGCCGACGGTCGCGTCCACCGCTGGCTCGGCCTGCGCCCCTGATAGGCGAGCGCAGCCGAGCGACGTAACGAATCAGTACTCGCCGAACAGGTCCTGGATGCGCGCATCCAGGGCCGTCGCGATTTTGTAGAGCGACGAGATCGACGCGCTCGATTCGGCGCGCTCGATCTGCGAGAGCAGCGAGACGCTGAGGTTGGTGCGGCGGGACATCTGCTTCAGCGTGAGGTCCTTCTCCTTGCGGAGGTTGCGGATCGTGTCGCCGATGACCTTGTGCAGCTTCTCCTCGGGCGTGCGCGCGAGGCCCTTCTTGCGCATCACGCGATCGAGGACCTCGCGGAACTCGTCCACGTTGAACGGCTTCTTCAGGTAGTCGACGGCGTCGAGCTTCATCGATGCGACCGCGGTCTCGAGGTTCGGATAGCCGGTGAAGATGACGACCGCGACGTCGGTGTCGATCTTGCGGATCTTCTTCAGCGCTTCGATGCCGTCGAGCTTGGGCATCATGAGGTCGAGGATGATGAGGTGGTAGCCGCCGTTCTTGACCTCGTCGTCGATGGTCGTCGGGTCGCTCATCGTCTTGACGCCGTAGCCGTCACGCTCGAGCAGCGTCTGCATGTAGTCGCAGATGGCGCGATCGTCGTCGACGATGAGGATCTTCACCGACGGCAGCTGCGTCTCGGGCACCATGGGCTTCGCGTCACCGGTGGTCTGCACGTCCGTCATGTTCGTCGTCTCCGTCGGGGAAGTGGGCCGCGCGTTTGCTGGCTCGAGCGCGGCCGTCAGGCCGGGAAATCCACCGCGCTTGGAATTCCAGCGGGTTTCTTCCGGAGCGCCATTCCAGTGCAGCTTGACAGAGATCCGCTGACAGTGAAGGGGTCGATGTGATCCACCTGCGAAATAGGTAGGAGTATTGCACGATTGGACGATTCCGCTCACACTGGATGCGTAGGAAGGCGGCCGTCGGGGGACGGTTCTCGCCGAATGGCGTTGACGGCGGGGGTCAGCGCGACGCATATAACGCCCTCTCTTCGGGGCGTAGCGCAGCCTGGTAGCGCACCTGGTTCGGGACCAGGGAGTCGGAGGTTCAAATCCTCTCGCCCCGACTACTTCTCAGCATCTGCTCAGGATCTGCGATCTGCGCTTTTCCGCACCTGCGCTTCTCTGCATCGGCGCGCTTTGTCGACGCGTCGTGAATGCGTGCTGCGTACGTCCGTCGGACGAACCACGCTACGCACGTCACGCTCGCGCGGCTCCGATCGCGAGTCACATCTGTTTCGGCCTGCGCGCACGTACGGCGCGCGGGACGGCTCGTGCCCGTAAGGCAACCGTTCGTCGGCCCTTGCTTGAGCAGCGCGGGGCCTCTTGCCATCCTGCACGCCATGCAAGGGATGACGAGAAGCGCGGATGCTCCGAGTCGGCGAACGGTCGGCGCTCGAACCGGCGGTCGCAGCAAGCGTGTCGTGGCGGCGGTCCTTCGCGCGGCGATGGATGAGCTCTCGCGCGCCGGCTATGCCGCGCTGCGCGTCGAGGACGTCGCCACCCGCGCGGGCGTCAACAAGACCACCGTCTACCGTCGGTGGCCGACGAAGGTGGAGCTTGCCGGGGCAGCCATCCGCACCTTCGCGGGTCACGAAGAGGCCATGCCCGACACGGGTACGGTACGCGGCGATCTCCTCGAGCTCGTCCAGCGCGTCATCACGTTCGTGCGCACGCCCGAGGGCGACATCTTCACGCGACTGCTCGTCGCCGAGCACGGCGACCCCGAGGTCGATCGGCTCGCGCGCTCGCTGCGCGACGCGTTCATGACCCGCCGGGCCGAGGTCATCAGCCGCGCGCAGGCGCGCGGTGAGCTACCCGCCGACCTCGATGCGCGCGTCTTCCTCGACGCCATCTTCATCCCGGTGACGATGCGGATCCTCCGCTACCGCGAGGACGTCGACGTCGCCACCACCGAGGCCTTCGTCGACCTGGCCCTGACGGGCGCCAAGCACTGGGGCGGACGCACGCCGTAACAAGCGTGCTAAATCCGCTTCATGCGGGTCACGGTCCTCGGCGCGGGATACATGGGCAGCGCGATGGCGCACGTCGCAGCGATGAGCGGGCACGACGTCCGCTTGTGGGGGACGTGGCTCGACGACGCGCTCATCGAAGCGGTCGAGAAGAAGCAGAACCACCCGCGGCTCGAGATGAAGCTCGATCCGCGGATCGTGCCGCTTCGTTCGAGTGAGCTTGCGCGCGCGCTCGAGGGTGCCGAGCTCGTCGTGCACGGCGTGAGCTCCGAGGGAGCGATCCCCGTCATGACGAAAGCCGCGGCGCACTTGCCGGACGTGCCGGTCCTCAGCGTGAGCAAGGGCTTCCTGAAGGCGGCCTCGGGAAAGATGGACCGCATCGATCGCGTGGTGACCGAGGCGGTGGGCCGCCACGTGCGCTTCGTCCACGCCGCCGGTCCGGCGAAGGCCTACGAGATCGCGCGCGGCGTGCTCACGCTGATGTGCTTCGCGGGCGACCTCGGCGATGCGCGCATCTGCCAGCAGGCGATGAGCGCGAGTCACATGCGCATCGAGGTGACCGACGACATCGCGGGCGCCGAGATCTGCTCCGCGATGAAGAACGCGTATGCGACGGGCCTTGGGCTGTGGGACGGCATGGTCGGCGCCGACTGCCACAACGCACGCGCTGCGTGCTTCTCCCAGGGCATCACCGAGATGGCGCGCCTCGCGCTCGCCGGCGGCGGCCGCGCGGAGACCGTGTACGGCGCGCCGGGTGTCGGCGATCTCCACGTCACCGCCGCGGCGGGTCGCAACCGCGCATTCGGCGAGGGCGTCGGCAAGGGCAAGCCTGCGAAGCAGGTGGCCGCCGAGATGCTCGCCGCCGGAAAGCTGACCGAGGGCTACCCCGCGATCGCGACGGCCTGGAAATGGGCGGAGGAGAACGGCGTCGCGGAGCTGCCGCTGCTCGAGGCGCTCCACGCCATCATCTGGGAAGACGCGCCGGTCGCCGCGACGCTCGCCAAGCTACGGCTTGGTTGAGGCGATTCCAAGGCC
>JAXDMI010000704.1:0-4760 GCA_034666145.1 Myxococcales bacterium
TCGCCCTCGCCTTGGCGATCAATTGGCGCCGGTAACCTTGACGTTCTGATCGAGGAAGACGTGATGCGGCCAGTTCACGCCGATGCAGTGGACCTCGTAGTCGCCGCTGCTCAGCTGCACGACGCGGTCGACCACGACCCCGGGGTACGCGGCCAGCGCAGCCTGCGTCGCCTGGTCCGCTGTCGTGCCGCTGACGATCGTCCCTTGCCCCTCGGTGTAGTTCGCCGGGATCTGACCGTCCTGTTTGGCCGCGGACGGTGCACCTTGCTGGAAGGGGACCACCCCTGCCGCCGCGGAGGCCGCCGTTCCGCCGCCGTCATTCGGCTCTACGGTGACCTGCGTGCCCGTGATGGTCGTGCTGCTCACGATCCCGAGCACGAGCACGGCTTCGCCTGTTGCGATGACACTCGCCGCGGTCGGGGTCGTCCCGTTCCAGTAGGTCGTCGACGACGTCTCGTTGACGGTCACCTTCTGACCCGCGCCTGTCGTCATGGTGAAGCTCGGGGCGGACACGCTGTCGATCGTGCCGACCGCTCCCCCTTGGGACGGCGGAGATCGCACGTTGGATCCCCCGTCGGCCGCCATTGGCGGTCCCGCGGCGTCTGCTGTCGGGGTTCCCGCCTCGTCGGATGTTGCGGCTCCCGCGTCGTCTGCGGTTGCCGAGAGCGACGAGGTGCAACCGGCGGACACTCCGATCACCGCAGACATCAGCGCGGCAGCGACGAGCCAACCACGTCTGCCGTAGGGCAGCGTGGGAGTTTGCGTAGCGCGGCTCTCGTCGGGGCTCTTTGCGTCGTGATCGTTCATGATGGTCTCCGACCGCGAAGATGCCGTGTGCCTGTTACGAACGCCTTGCGACTCTGTGTTGGAATGTTGAGCGCGCCGGCGCGGTTGCGGTAGTGGCTGCGATCCCCTGACCACCGCTGCGCGATGACGTCGCAGCCACCGTGCGCTATCCTCTCTTTCATGAGCGAAGCTGCCGAGCGTCGTCGCCGCCGGGCGAGTTGGAGCTCGAAGCTCTTTCGCGGATCTCGCTCGCTCGACGCGCTCGACGCGCTCGAGCGCGATGCGCTCGAAGAGTGGGCCGCGATGGCCCCCCGGGAGCGGCTAGCGCTCACCTGGGAGCTCAGCCTCGATCACTATGGAGGCCTCGATGAAAGCGCGGTGGAGCCCCGACTTCCTCGATCTGCTTATCGCGTTGAACGCCGCTGACGCGAAGTACATGCTCGTCGGTGGGCACGCGGTCGGTATCTTTGGCCGACCGCGCGCGACGAAGGACTTCGACCTCTGGATCGAGGCATCGATCGAGAATGCCGCCCGCATCATGGAGGCGCTCCGTCACTTCGGCGCACCGCTCGGCGAGGTGACCGAGGCGGACTTCGCCGTCGAGGGCAGCGGCTTCCGCATGGGCACGCCGCCATTCCGGATCGAGCTGCTGACGGAGATCAGCGGCGTTGCGTTCGCCGAGGCGTGGACGCGCAAGGAGAGCCACGACCTCGACGGCACCCGCTGCTACGTGATCTCGAGGGACGATCTCCTCGCCAACAAACGTGCGGCAGGCCGGCCCCAGGATTTGGCCGATGTCGACGTGCTCGAACGACAGCGGAAGACGAAGCTCTGAAGCTCGGTTGAACGACCCAGGGTCAGGGAACGACCCGGCTCACCGCGCTTCGTCAGTGCGCCAGCTTCCGGAACTTCACGCGATGCGGTTGCGCTGCGTCTTCGCCGAGGCGCTTCTTGCGGTCCTCTTCGTACGCCTGGTAGTTGCCCGCGAACCACACGACCTGGCTGTCGCCCTCGAAGGCCAGGATGTGCGTCGCGATGCGGTCCAAGAACCAGCGATCGTGGCTGATCACCACCACGCATCCGGGGAAGCCCAGTAGCGCGTTCTCCAGCGCTTGGAGCGTCTCCACGTCGAGGTCGTTCGTCGGCTCGTCGAGCAGGAGGAGGTTGCCGCCGTCCTTCAGCAAGCGTGCAAGATGCACGCGATTGCGCTCGCCGCCCGAGAGGTCCTTGACCCTCTTCTGCTGGTCGCTGCCGCGGAAGTTGAACCAGCCGCAGTACGCTCGGCTGTTCACCTCGCGCTTGCCCAGCGTGAGCGTCGGCTCGCCGCCGCTGATCACGTCGAACACGCTCTTGTCGCCCGACAGCGCATCGCGCGACTGATCGACGTACGAGATTTTCACCGTGTCGCCGAGCTTCAGCTCGCCCTTGTCGGGCTTCTCTTGCCCGACCAGCATCTTGAACAACGTGGTCTTGCCCGCGCCGTTCGGGCCGATCACGCCGACGATGCCCGACCGCGGAAGGAGCAGCGACAGGTCGTCGAACAGCAGCTTCTCGCCGAACGCCTTGCCCAGGCTCTTCGCCTCGACCACGAGGTCACCGAGACGCGGGCCCGGCGGGATCGAGATCTCCGCGGGATCCGCCGGTCCCTTCGTCGCGGCATCGACGAGCGCATCGTAGGCCGCGAGACGTGCCTTGCTCTTCGCCTGACGAGCGCGCGGCGACGCCTGCACCCACTCGAGCTCCTGCTTCAGCTTGCGCTGGCGAGACGACTCCGACTTCTCCTCGATGGCGAGGCGCGCCGACTTCTGCTCCAGCCAACCCGTGTAGTTTCCCTTGAACGGCAGGCCCTTGCCGCGATCGAGCTCGAGGATCCAGCCCGCGACGTTGTCGAGGACGTAACGGTCGTGCGTGACCGCCACGACGGTGCCCGTATACGTGTGCAGGAACTGCTCGAGCCAGGCCACCGACTCGGCGTCGAGATGGTTCGTCGGCTCGTCCAGGATCAGCATGTCGGGACGCGACAGCAGCAAGCGGCACAGCGCCACGCGCCGCTTCTCGCCGCCCGAGAGGTTCTTGATCTCGGCGTCGCCCGGCGGAACACGCAGCGCATCCATCGCCAGCTCGACATGTCGATCGAGGTTCCACGCATCCGCGGCGTCGATCTTGTCCTGGAGCTGACCCTGCTCTTCGAGCAGCTTGGTCATCGCGTCGTCGTCCATCGGCTCGCCGAGCTTGTTGCTGATCTCCTCGAAGCGAGTGAGCAGCGCACGCGTCTCGGCCACGCCCTCGGCGACGGCTTCGTCGACCGTCTTCGCGTTGCCCATGTCGGGCTCCTGCGCGAAGTAGCCGATGCGCGTTCCCGGATGCGGCTTGGCCTCGCCGCCGAACGTCTTGTCGACGCCCGCCATGATCCGCATCAGCGAGCTCTTTCCGGAGCCGTTCGCGCCGATGACGCCGATCTTCGCGCCCGGGTAGAACGCGAGATGGATGTTGTCGAGGACCTTCTTGTCCGGGGGATGGACCTTGGTGACCCCCTGCATCGTGAAGATGAACTCGGGCATTGGGCGCGGAAAGCTACCGGACTTCGCCGGCCCCCGCGAGCGCAAGCGAGGAGGTCGATGTAGAATCCCGCCGCATGGCGTCCGATTCCGGCAACGACGGCTCCGGCGGCGACGGCGACGTCGACGTCGACCTCGATCCCGAGCGCCGCCGCTACCTCGACGACGCCTACGCCAAGCTCGATCAGCTGACCTACTACTCGCTGCTCGGCATCCCGCGCACGGCGGACGCGAAGGCGGTGAAGAACGCCTATTACCGCCTCGCCGGCCTCGTGCACCCCGACCGTTACTTCGGCAAACGGCTCGGCGGTTACAAGGCGAAGATGGAGGTGCTCTTCACGGAGATCACTGCGGCCTACGACACGCTGTCGGCCGCGGACAAGCGCGCCGACTACGATGCGTGGCTCGGCGACGCTCCGCCGCCGGTGGTCGCGCCGGTCGATCCGCGGATCGCCGCGAAGCGTCAGGCGGCCCTCGAGGGGTTGAAGCAGCACTTCGCCGACGGCAAGGCCAAGGCGCAAAAGTACGCGGAGACCGGGGCACGCGCGCGCGCCGCGGGCGACGTCGTTGCTGCCGCCGACGCCTACCGGAGCGCGCTCACGTTCGCGCCCGGCGATCCCGCGCTCACCGCTGCGTACGAGGAGACGCAGCGCGCGGCGGCGGGCAAGCTCGCCGAGAGCCACGAGCGGAAGGCCATGCTCGAGGAGAAGCTCGGCCGCTGGGAAGCCGCTGCGGAGTCCTGGCAGCGCGTGATGGCGGCTCGGCCCGACGACCCCGCCGTGCATGCGCGTCTCGCCAACGCTGTGGCCCGCGCCCGAGCAGCGCGCTGATCCGATACGATCGCGCCGTGGCAGGGGCAGCGAATGACGCGATTCACGGCGAGACGCTGTTCGATCTCGCGCAGTGGCTCGCGCGCGTGCAGCAGTACTCCGCGAGCCATCCTGCGTGCGCGCAGCTCGGCGAGAAGATGCATCGGTCGCTCGGTCGCTCGCTCTCGCTGGCGTCACCGCTCGCCATCGACGTCCTGAAGGACGGCATGACGATCGAAGACGCGCCGGTCACGCAGCTCGCGGTGCGTAGCCGGCTCGCGCCGCACCTCCACGAGCGCGGCGTGCTCGTGCTGCGCTTCTTCGCAGGCGTGAGCGTCCCCGAGCTCACGACGCTCGTCGAGATCCTGACGCTGCCGGTGCAGACCACGTTCGATCGCGGCGGCATTCGCGCGCTCTTCACCGAGCGAGGCGTCGCGCGCATCCAGGTCGAGGAGATCGCCCACGACATCTCGAGCGACGAGCGCGCCGCGCAGCGGACCCGCGCGCGCCTCCGTACTCGCTTCGCCGACGTCCTGAGGCAGCTCGTCGCCCAGCGCTCGCTGCAGGGCCTCACCGGCGAGGAGCTCGCCGAGCTCCTCGCGCACGC
>JAXDMI010000705.1:0-20289 GCA_034666145.1 Myxococcales bacterium
ATCGCTGTGGCTCACTGCCACGAGGCCGTCGTTGTTGAGCGCGTCGAAGTCGATGAACGCTGCGTACGCGATCCTGACGGTGGGATCGATCAGCTCGACAGGGACGATGAACGTCTGCGGCCACTGCGTCACCACCGAGGTCTCCGACGGGACCGTCGACGCGTGGAGGATGGTCGGCCTCGTCTCCGGGATGCGCGGCAGCTCGCCCGACGGCTGCGCGAGGACGCACGCGTCCTGCGCGACGATCACGATGATGCACGCAGCCACCGCCGCGAGCGGGGGTAGAGCCGAGAGGATGCGGCGACCGGTTCGCTTCATGCTCACACCGGCGGCGGCCCGCCGCGACCGTCGCCGGCGAACGGAAAGCGAGACGATTGCGGTGAGGGGACATGCCAGCGCGCGTCGGCGTACTCGGGCCGCACGGCGAGGCGATAGAGATCGGCGAGCGAAGGGAGCACGCCGCACAGGCGCGCGAGGCCGCCGGGACGCTGGAGATCCTCGACGTCGAGCGCGGCGTGCTCGCCGAGGACCGTGCGCGCGGCATGCGCGAAGTCGCCGGTGAGGAACATGCCGACGCGACGGCCGCTCTGGTTCGCGCGCTCCACGACCAGCTCGAACGGCGTCGAGTCGTCGTTGCCGAGAAGCTCCTTCAGGCGACGTTGCGCGCGCGGCGCCAGCGTCTGCCAGAGCATCTCGGCGAGGTTGGCGTGCGCGCGGTCCATCTTCGTTCGCGTCGGAGGTCCGAAGGCGCCGAGCAGCACGTCCCACAGCACGCGCCCCTCGGTGTCGGGCAGGCCAATGGGTAGCGCATTCTGCGGCAGCACCGAAGCGAGCGCATGGCCGAGCATCCAGCGGACGTCCGCGCTGTCCTCTCGCGCTTCGCCGCCGAGGATGGCCGACGGGTTCTGCAGGAGCGCGACAGTGAGCGTGAGCGGACCGCTGCCGCGACGATGATAGAGCGCAAAACGCGGCGTATCGAGGAGCCGAAGCGCGACCTCGTAGAGACGCGAGAGCGTCCACATCGGCCCGGGCGCGACGCGCTCGAGCCCGGTCATGCGATAGAGCGCAGGCGGCTTCGCGAAGATGTTGCTCGCGTTCTCCCAGACGACGCCAAACGCTTCGCCGGCGAGCTCGCGCGAGTGCCGCGTGAGGAGCGTGAGCATGCCCGGCTGCGTCTGCTGTGCGCTCAGCGGCGGCGGCGCGAGCGGCGACTGCCGCCCGTCGAAGGCGCGAAGGACGTGATCGATCGCGCGTACGTAGTTGGGGTTCTTGTCGAGGCGCGCCGCATCGCGGAGCGAAGCGAGGCGCGTGAGGTCGCCGGGCACGAGCTCCACGGCTTGACGGCGGACCTTGACGAGCGCGGCGGCGCGCGACGGCTCCTCGGAGAGGATCTTGTCGAGCTCGTCGGCGGCAGCGAGTGAGCCTTCGCGCAGCGCATCGGAGAGGATCTTCTCGCCGTGCTCGCGATCGCCGGAGGCGATCGCCTTTCGCGCCTCGACGACGCGCGCCACATGGGGATCGACCCGCGACGTGGCCGAGACCGCGGTGATTTCCGGCGCGCCGCTCGGTCCCGCGCTCGGACTCGAGGCTGCGGGCGGCATGCTCGCGGCACGCACAGGCACGTCGAGCTCAGGCGCGGTGTCGATGCGTCGCGCTTCGGCATGTGCAGCCGCGGACGACGGCGCCGGCGCGACCGGCTCTGCGACGCGCTCTGCGATCGCGGCGGCGTTGGCGGCGTTGGGCGGAGGCGGCGGCTCGGTCCTCGGCGCACCGAGCGGAGGATGACGCACCGACGGGAAGAGCTCTTCCGCCGCGTTCGCCTGACGGGCTGCCTGATCCGGGACCACCGACATGGTCTGTGGCGCCGTCGGTAGGTTACCGATCACCGCGGCGGGCTGCGGGGCGGGCGGCCGCGAAGAACGCTGCCGTGCTTCGCCGGTGTGGGGCCATCCCGGTGGGGGGGTTGGCATCGGCGGCGCGACCCGCATCGGGCCCGACGGCGCCCGCGACACCGACGGCGACGGCGGATTGCTCGACACCGGCGGAGGCCGCGAACGGAAGCCACCGAGCTGCTCGCGAAGGCGCTGCGCGAGCTCGGCAGGCGCAGCCTCGATCGCCTCGCGAAGCGTGCGATCGGCCTCGAGACGCTCGCTCGGCACCGTCGACTCGAAGAGCGCGCGCGCGAGCTGCGCGAGGATCTCCGCCTTCTCGCCGCCCTCGAGCGAGTCTGCGAGACCACGCAACATGTTGCGCGCCTTGCCGACGTCGTGCGTGACCAGCGAGATCTGCGCGAGGCGACGCAGCGCCTCGACGCGCGTCTCGGGATCCTTCGCCGCCTCGTTGAGGAAGCGCAGCATCGACTCGGTGTCGACGACGCGCTCGGCGGCATCCGCGGCGGCGAGCGCGACCCGACCCGGCCGGCGAAGACCGAGGAGGTTGCCGTAGACGGCGTCGGCGTAGAACTGCACGGCGTCAGCGAAGCAGAGCGCGGCCGCGGTGCGCTCGGCGAGGCCGAGCGTCAGGAGCGGCTGCGGGCCCACCGCGACGAGACATTCGCGCAGCGTCTTCTCGCCGGCGCCCGGCGTGAGCACGTCCTCGGCCTCGGCGAGCAGGAACCCACGAAGCGCGACGTCCTCGGGCTCGAGCGTCGTGTCGCCGTCGAGTCGCGCAAGCGCGGCGATGGTGGCCTTCGCCTCGTCGGCGGTGCCCGCACCGCGGAGCCGGTACTCGAGGCCGCGCGCGAAGAGCTGCGTCGATGCGACGTCGGGCGCGAGGCGAGCTGCATCTTTCGCGCGAGCGAGCGACGTATCGGTGTCTCCTGCGCGCGCGGCGGCTTGGGCGGCTTCGACGAGGAGCTCGCTGCGCACGCGGGCGTCCTCGGGAGAGACGCGCGCGAGATCTTCGAGCGCAGCGCCGAGCGCGACCGGATCCTGATCGGCACGCGCAATCTCGACGCGTGCCTCGTGAACCGCCGCCGACGACGCCCTTCGCTGGAGGAGCGCGGCGAGCACGCCACGCGCAGCTTCGACGTCGCCGGTGGCAACGAGGGCGCGAACGCGGCGCGCACCGATGGCCTCTTGCTCGACGGGATCGGTCGCGCTCGCGGCCAGCTCCTCGAGCACGGGAAGCGCCTTTTTCGGGGCGTTCGCGCGCTCGTAGAGATCGGCGAGCCAGCGCAACGCGCTCGCGTGATGCGGCGTCTCGCGGAGCAACAGCTCGAGCTCGGCCGCCGCCTCGTCGAGCCGACCGAGTCGTTGCTCGAGGATGGCGGCGCGACGAAGGCGGATCGCGCGGAGCGTCTCCTTCTCTGCGCCGGACGCTGCGAGGCGCGCGGCGCGACGTGCGAGATGTCCGGCGAGCTCGTCGTAGCTCGCGCGAGCGACGAGGAGCGCCTCGATGGCGACGTCGGCCTCGCTGTCGCCGGGATCGCTCGCGAGCACCTCGCGCCAGGCTTGCTCGGCGGCAGCGAGCGAGCCGCGGGCCCCCTCGGCGCGCGCGAGGCGCTTCTGCACGCCGAGCCGCGCCTGATCGTCGACGTGGAGCGCGAGGTTCTGGAGCGCCTGCACGCGGATGTGCTCGCGCCCGCTCGCCTCCGCCGCGCGCTCGACCGCCGCCCATGCCGCGGCGCTGGGGTCGTCGGTGGCGGCCTGGAGCAGCGCGTCGGTGGCGCCTTCCTTGTCGCCGCGCTCCTCGCGGATCTTCGCGAGCGACTGCCACTGCTCGGCGCGCTCCTTCGCGGAGACACCGGGTGCGGCGATGGCGCGGAGGACCGCCTCCTCCCCTCGCCCGGCCTTCTTCAGCGTCTCGTCGAGCTCGCGCGCGATGTCGGCGCGCGCATCGTAGGGCGCGATCTGCAGGGCGCGTTCGAGCGAGCTCACGGCGCTCGCGTGGTCGCCCAGCTCGTTCCTCTTCGCTGCGATGGATCGGAGGGCCTGGCTCCGGCGGAAGACGCCGATCTTCTTCGAGAGCCGCTCGACGAACGCGGGCTCGGGATGCGCGGTCACCGCGGCATCCGCTTGGGCGATGGTCTCGTCGTCGTCGGGATCTTTCTCGGCGGCCTGCACGAATGCGCGCACGCTGCGCGGACCGTCGCCCATGGCGGCCGCGACCGACCCGACGAGACGGAGGAGCGCGACGCCGACGTTCGAATACGGCTTCTCGCAAGCAGCGACGACGCGCCCGAGGCTCTCGCTCGCGCCCTCCGCGCGCGCCAGCGCATCGGCGAACTTGGTCAGGCGAACGTACTCGTCGACGTCGGCATCGGCATCGAGCGCGCGCTCGACGGCACGCCAGGCCCACGCGGCGTCTTCGAAGAGATCGAGCGCCATCTCCGCGAAGGTGATCGCGATGCGTGCACCGTCCGGACCTTCGAGGCTCTTCGCGAGCGAATCCGACGCGCGCTCGAGGCGCATCGCGATGGCCTCGCCGTCGTCGGGCGCGAGCGAGACGAGCTCACGGGCCGCCACCGAGAGCATGCCGAGCGTGACCGGGTTCGGCGATAGAACCGCCGCTTTCAAGAGGAGATCGACGCGCTGTCGTGCGCCTTCGAGATCGCGCGACGTCAACGTGGCCGCGCGAAGGAGCCACACCGCTCGAATGTTCTGACTGCGCGACAGATCTGCGACGTGCTCGACGGTGCGAACCGCCACCGATCGACGCTGCGCGCGCTCTGCCGTTCGCTCGAGGAGCGTCAGCGTCGTGCCCTCGGAAGGCACCGCGATGAAGGCCTGCGCCGCGTGCTTGAGCGCCAGCATCGGCGCGTGCGCTTCGAAGAACCGCGCTGCGCGATGATGCGCGGCCCGCCGACCGAAGCGACCGAGCGCTCCGCGCGCGGCGTAGTCGTAGATCGGCGACATCTCGTGGAGACGACCGAGCTTCTCGCTCGCGAGCTCGGCGATGGCGAGCGCCTCGGCATGCGAGGGGTGACGCTCGAGCGCGGTGCGCGCGAGCGCGATGGCGCGCGGATACGCCTTCACCTCGACGGCGGCGCGCGCCGCTTCGGTGGCGATGATGCCGGCGCGTGCGCGATCGCCCTCGCGCTCGACCAGCTCGGCGAGACAATCGACGGCGTAGCCGACGTCCGCGAACATCGACAGATCGCGCCGGAGCGTCGCGTAGCCACGCGCCGAGTCGAGCTGCGCAGCGCGCAACCAGGCCTGGACCGCACGCGGGCGATCATCGGCCATGTCCCAGAGCGCTGCGCCCAGCTCGCGGAACGCCTGCGCGGCGGTATCGGTGCGCCCTTCGTCGAGATGCAGCTCGGCGCGTGCCTCGAGGAGCGCGAGCTCCGCGTCCGGGCTCTGCTCGCTCCCGTAGAGCGCATCGATGCGCTCGCGCACGGGCGCGAGATCGACGCCCGCGCGCGCGGCGCGGACGTAGGCGGAGAGCTCGCGCTGCACGTCACCGACGGCGCGATGATGCTCGGCGAGCGTGAGCAGCAGCGGACCGCGCTCCGCGGCCGGTGCCCCTGCCGCGATCCAGCGCTCGACCACGCGGGCGCGGAGCCCACCGTCCTTCGCTTCGTCGGCGACCTCCTCGATGGCGGCGCGGAGCAGGGCGTGACGAGGACCGAGCACGTCGAGCGCGCGACGGCCGAGCAGCGCCGCGCGCGCCGGATCGCGAGCGCCGAGGCTGCGCAGCGCAGGCGCGAGGCGATCGGCGGTGACGCGCGCGGGAACCGGCTGCGGCAAGAGCCACGCGATCGCGTCGGCGAGGGCGCTCTCGTCGCCCAGCCGTGTGGCGCGATCGATGAGCGCCTGCACGATCCCGGCGTCGCCGGGACGAAGCGCGACGGCGCGGCGTGCCCACGCGATCGACGACGTCGCGTCGCCGGCGTTCTCGAAGGCCTGCGCGAGGCCGAGACAGAGCGGCGCCGTGGGACCGCCGACCGCCGCTGCGCGTTCGAGCGCCGTCGTCGCGATGCGTCCCTCGGTGGTGAGGACGACCGCCGACAGCGCACGAATGGCGCGCGCGTCTTCGGCGTCGGCCCGACATGCCTGTTCCGCGGCGCTGCGAGCACCCGCGAGGTCACCGACCGCGGCGAGCTGCTCCGACGCTACCGCCGCGAGCACCGCCACGACCGGCGCTCCACACGTCGGAGCGAGTGACGCGAGCGCACGTGCGCGCGTCGCGCGATCGCCCGCGAATGCCGCCGTGATCCACGCGACCGAGTACGCCCACGGCGTGCACGCATCGAAGAGATCGGACGCTGCCTTCGCGGCCCCGGCCAGGTCGCCGGCGCGCCGGAGCGCGGATACCAGCGCGAGCCTCACGCGTGGCGGCGCGGCGCCGCGAGCGAGCCGATCGCGACAGAGCCTCGCGACCGCCGGGAAGTCCGACGTGCGCTCCGCGATACGGAGCGCATCAGAGAAGAGCGCGTCGTCGTCGGGGCGCGCCGCCGTGAGCTCCTCGATCGTGCTCGCGAGCTGGCGCGATCGACCGGGTGCGCTGCGCAAGAGCCGCACGAGCTCGACGAGCGTCTCGACGCGACCGCCTTCCGCGGACGTCTCGAGCGTGCGGTCGGCGAGCTCGATCTCCTCGTTGCGACGCTGCGCGGCGGGCGCGAAGCGGGTGCTCGCGGCGCGGGCGCGCTCGTCACCGCCGTCGAGCTCGGCGACGACGCGGTGCGCCCATGCCGCAAGCGCATCGTCGTTGGTCTCCTCGGCGAGGAGCGCAAGCGCACGAGCGCCGGCCACACGCGCAGCCACGTCGGCCGAACCGCCGTACCCAGCGCTCCCCATCGCTGCGCGAACGAGGCCTTCGACGACCCAGGCCGACGAGCCGCTCTTCAGCGCGAGCGCGCGGAGCGCATGAAGGGCGTCGGCGTTGGTGGCATCGGCGGCGACGCTGCGCGCGTACGCCTCGATCGCGCGATCGGTGGAGGCGAGCGGACCGGAGAGCAGCCGCCCGAGCTCCGCCCATTTCTGCGCCGCGGCGCGACCTCGCCCGGCCGAGGCCGCGCCCTCGGCGCGGATCTCGAGGCGCACCGCGAGCGTCTCGAACGCGCCCGCGCGAACGAGGAGATCGTCCATGGCGTCGGCATCGGCGCCCTCGACGACGGCATCGAGGCCTTCGTCGAGCGCGGCGCCGAACGCGCGCGGAAGGTCACCGCGCTCGAGCGCCTGCGCGCGGCGGCGTGCATGCACCTCGGACGCATCGCCTGCGCTGACGCCACCGTGCGCCGCCAGCGCAAGCGCATGCGCGCGGAGGATCTCGTCGGCCGCCGAAACGCGCTGCCGTGCGAGATGCGCGGCCACGAGCGTAGCCGTCGCGAGCGGGCTCGACGGGTCGAGCTCGAAGGCGCGCAAGAGATCCTCGAGCTCGCCCTCCGACTCGCCGGAGTAACCGCGACGCTTGGCGGCGCGAACGTAGGCCTCGGCGCCGGCGCGTGGAGAGAGCGCATCGGGCGCCCACGCCGCGATGGCGCCGAGCAGCTCGAGCGACAACGCATCGATCTCGTCGAGCGCGGCGGCTTCGGAGAGCGCTTCCTGCGCGCCGTGCGCATCACCGGCGCGCGCATGCAGCACGCCGATGCGTACGAGCACCCCCGCCGCCGCGACCGAGTCGTCTTCGCGCTGGATCTTGCGCAGCTCCGACGCCGCCAGCCCCGGCTCGCCGAGGCCCTCGAGCCAACCCGCGAGCGCGTGACGCAGCTCGGGATCATCCACTGCCGCGAGCGTTCGCAACGCGAGCTCGATGGCGGCGTCGATCTCGGCATCGCGCGACGCGAGTCGCTCCGCGAGCAGGCGGCTGGTCGCGCGCTCCTCGGTGTGATCGCCCATGACGCGCGCCAGCTCGAGCCGCGCCCGCAGCTGCGCCTCTTCCGCGACGCGACCCGTGCGGCGCTTCAGCGGCGCGCTCGCGGCCGAGGGCGAGCGCGCGAGGATGCGCGAGGTGGCCTCGCTGCTCGTTCCGTTCGCGCCCGTGCCGTTCGTGGTCACCCGCTACCTCACCGTGATCGAGAACGGCACGGCGACGACCGCGCGCTCTCCTTCGGCGAGCGGCGCCATGCTCGCGACGAACGGCACGAGATCGGGAGCGATGCGCTCGAGCACCGCCATCGGCGACGGCGAGATCGCCGCCTGCATGCGACCTTCCGCGGAGCCTCCGGGCTCGAGCGCATCGAGGAACGTGGGCTTCGTTCCGATGGTCGCGACGTGCGCGTCGTCGGGGAGCTTGGCGAGCTCGCGCGCCTTCGCGATCGCCGCCGACAAGCCGCCGATCTCGTCGACGAGGCCGCGCTTCTGCCCTTCGCGGCCGCTGAAGATCTTTCCCTCGGCGCTCTCGGCCACCTTCTCGCGCGAGATGGTGCGCCCGCGGGTGCTGCGACCCTCGGACACGCGCGAGAGGAAGAGCTCGTAGATCGCAGTCATGCTCTCGAGCACGCGAACGCGCGTCGCGTCGTCCCACCGGATGAACGGCGACTCGTACGCGGCGCGTGCGCCGGCGCCGGGCTTCTGCGTGTTGGCGGGGAACGTCTCGGCGTGGACGCCGAGCTTCTCGAGGGCCTCGCCGCCGCCGATCTTGCCGCCCACGACGCCGATGGAGCCGACGATGCTCATCGGCTCGGCGAAGATGAAGTCACCCGCCGAGGCGAGGTACATGCCGCCGCTCGCCGCCATGTCGCCGACGCTGAACACGACGGGCTTCTTCTTCCGCACGCGCATCAGGTGGTGCCAGATGAGATCGCTCGCGAGCGCGCTGCCGCCCGGCGAATCGATGCGCACGACGACCGCCTTCACGTCGTCGTCCTTCTCGATCTGGCGGAGCGTGCGATCGATGTCCTTCTCGATGATGCCGCCGCGTCCGCCGAGCAGGCCGTTGCCGCCCGACGTCATCGCGATGCTGCCCGTCGCGCGGATGAGCGCGATGGGGCCCATCTCGCTGGTCTCACCGGCGAGCACGCGGACCATGTCTTCGAGGTCGCTGCCCTTCTCCTCGGCGCCGGACCCGAACATCACTTCTTCGCGGACGGCGCTCGAGGCCGACTTCACCGCGGCGAGCGCATCGGCGGCGTAGCCCACCTCGTCGATGATTCCGATCTCCTTCGCGCGCGCCGGAGAGTACGGCCCGTCTTCGACGGCATCGGCGAGACCCGGCCTGTTGCGACCCTTCGTGATGGTCTCGAGCCACGACGTGCGCATGTCGGCGAGGACGCCGGTGAGCGACGCGCGCGCCTCGGGGCTGGGGCCGTCACGGGTGAGCGGCTCCTCCGCACCCTTGAACTTGCCGACCTGCAGCATGTCGATCGACAGGTGCAGCTCGTCGGCGAGGAGCCGATGCATGTAGAGGATCTGCGCCGCGAGGCCGACCGTCTCGACGCCGCCGGCGGGTGAGAGGTAGATGCTCGTGCAGCCGCGCAGCGCCGCCATGATGGTGGCGTTCGTGAAGCCGTCGGCGTGGCAGAAGACTTTCTTCTTCGCCTTGAGCTTCTCGAGGTGCTCGCCGATCTCCATCGAGCGCGCCGCGCCGATGCTGGCGCTGCTGAAGCGCACGAGCACGCCGACGGACTTCTTGTCGTCCTTGACCTCTTCGATCACACGAAGGAGCTCGTCGAAGCTCTTCTTCCGGCCGACTCCTCCGAAGAGGCTCGGGGCCTCCTGCTCGGGCACACCCGAGCCGAGATCGAGGATGGCGATGGCGGGACCCGTCTTGCGCGGAGGCTCGGTGGTCTTGCCGTCGGCGGTGGTCTCACCGCGCGGTCGTCCCTCGCAGCCCGCGGCGAAGAGTCCGCTCGCCACGACGAGCGCGCACGCAGTCAGCGCGCGGACGCGCAATGGAGCGCGCAATGGAAAGAGAGTCGCCGCGAGGCTCCGCATCATCCGCCGCCTCCCGTGTCCGCGGGCGTGGGCGTGGCTGTCGTCGGTGGCGCGGCGCCGGAGCTGCCGGCCGCCCCACTCCCGGAGCTGCCAGTGCTGCCAGAGCTGCCAGAGCTGCTGCTGCCACCGCCGGAAGCCGCGTCGACGCGCTGCTTCACGCGCGCGGGATACGACCCTTCGGGGAATCGCTCCACGATCTCCTTGTAGGTCTTCATCGCGCTGCCTCGATCCCCCGACTCCCAGTCGACGTCGGCCACGCCCACGAGGGCGGGCACGTAGCTAGGGTTGATCGAGAGTACACGCTTGTAGGACGCCCGTGCGCCGTTCAGGTCGCGACGTGAGTGCGCGATCGCCGCGAGGCCGTTGAGCGCTTCCGTGTCGTTGGGGTTGCGATCGAGCGCGGCCGCGAACAGCGACTGCGCACGGTCGTTGTCGCCTCGTTGGCGCGCTTTCTCGCCGTCCGCAACGAGCTGCCGCGAATCGCCGCCGGGATGCGCAGCCGGGTCTCCGCGGTCTCCGCGATCGCGAGGACCCTTTCGTCCAGCGTCGGCGCCGAAGGCCATCATTCCGCCGTCGAGATCCGGCGCGCCGCCGTCGAGCTTCGCGCTCGGCTTCGCGCGATCGGCGAACCCGCGAAGCAGCGGCAAGAGAGGATGCTGGCGTTGCATGCCGGCGAGGTGCTCGACCTCGGCCTTCGCGCCGACGACGTCACCCGAGCGCGCGAGCGCATAGACGAGCGTGGCGCGCGCGCGGCCCGGCCCCGACTCCGCGCTCGCCGCCGCCCGCAGGCGCTCGATGACCGTCGACCACAACGGCTCGTTCTCGGCAAGATCGAGCGCGGCGAGCACGTACGCGGTCTCCGGCTGCGACGCCGACGGCGCGACCTTCGCGACAAGCGCGCGAGCGCCGTCGCGATCGCCGGCGATGCGAAGCGCATCGATCTTCGTGCGGAGCGCCGCGGGATCGTCGGGAGCGACGGCGATCGCTTCGTCGGCCGCCTTCCTCGCCGCGGCCGACAGCTCCGCGAGCATGTCCTTCGTGATCCGGACGTCGTCGGCCGCGTCGGCGGCGAGCAAGCGTGACTTGAGCCACGGCACGTCGGCGCGAATGGCGGCGAGGCGCGCGACGTCGAGCAGCACGTGCGCGTCCTTTTCGGCGAGCGCGCTCGCCTTGTCGAAGCTCTCCTTCGCGGTCTCGAGGTTGCCGTCGGCGAGCGCCTTCTCACCCGAGGCGAGGAGCCCGACGACGCGCGGATCGGCGGCAGCGACCGTCGGACGCGAGCCACGCGAGCCATCGAGGACGCCGCCGAGATGATCCTTCGCCCACACCGCGGCGATCAGGCCTGCACCGGCCACCACCACCGCTGCGACGATGTAGCCGCCCACCGAACGGCGACGCCCCATCGACCCCGGAGCGTCGGACAGCGACGGCGATCGACCGCGAACACCGTCGGAGAAATCTCCGGAGTCGCGCATGTCGACGTTCATCGTGCGGAGCACCGGCTCCGTCGGCGGCGGCAGCGGCGACGACGCTTCGAACGCGGGCGGCGCGGGCGAGTGCCTCGGCACGTAGACGGGATCGATGGGCTGCGTGCGTGTGAGCGGCCTCGACGCGACGGGGGGAGCCGCGCTGGGCGAGCGATTCGCTTCGGCCTGCTCCTGTCGCGCGCGCGCGAAGCGCTCGGTATCGGGCTCGGGCTCGCGCTCCGTCGGCGGCGCCTCGCTCCGGCGAACCGGGGCCGCTGCGACGGGCGGCGGTGGCGGAGGGGGCGCGGACCCCTCGACCGGCGGCGACGCTTCGGCGGCGGGCTGCCCTTGGGTGCCGGTCCCCATGAGCGTCTTCTTCATCGAGCTCAGATCGCTCGTCGGCGACGGCTCGGGGTTCTGCGGCGGGAAGTCGGGCCGCGTGCTCATGCGCTGCCGCGGCGGCGCGACCAGCGGAGGAGCGGATGCGCCTGGCGGAGGCGGCGGGCGCGACGTTGCCTTGGGAGCCGGCGCTGCGGATGCTGCCGATCGTGCGGCCGATGCGGTTGGTGCTCCGACGACAGGCGGCGGCGCGCTCCTCCTCTGATCGCGCTGGTCGAAGAACGGCGCGAGCTCCGGGATCTGACCGATCGCCTTCTGCTTCAGGCCCCCGCGCGAGAGGAGATCGTTCCGATCGACCAGGTTCGTCTGGATCGCGCGCTGGAGCTCGCGGAGCGACGTGAAGACCAGCGTCCGTCCGTCGCCCGTCTGGACGTTCCAGAAGTCCTCGCTGAAATCGCCGTCGCTCCGGCGAATCTTGAATTTGTGCCCGCAGTTGGTGCACTTCACCGTCGTGCCGCGACCGCTTACGAGCGCGTCGTCGAACTCGTACTCGGTGCTGCAGCGCTCACATCGGACGTCCATTCGTGCGCGCTCTCGGGCCAGCCTTTGGGCGTACCCCGACCTCGGATTCGTGAGGCCGGGCGCTCGTGAATTGTCAAACCAGGCTAACACGCGGGCTTTCCTCGTGGGACCTATCGCGTGGCCATCCTCTCGAGCGGTTGGACACCCCTTCGAAACGACGCTCCCCAACGGCCGCCCGACGTGGGAATGGCGACGGGAGCGGCCTGGGGAACAGCCGCGGGAAGTCGCGGAAACCGAGGGGTACCCCCGACCCGGCGTCCACAACGGGCGTGAACGCCCGTCCACGCTTCGTTAGCCGACCCGCGGATTTCCCGGCAATTTGCTGCGAGAAGGCGCCCCTTGTGTGGGGCATGGCCGTTGCTACCCTCTCCCCCGCGACTCCGGCGAACGAGGATCCAGGACCCATGATGATGAAGCACGTATTTTCCTTCGTTCTTCTCGGGCTCGGTGCGGCCGCGCTCGGTGGCTGCCCGATCTACTCGGACGACCAGCGGTCGAACCGGGTCTGCGTAGGCAGCGACTGTTACAGCTGCCCCGACCCGTACATCTCGGACAACTGCTACGGATTCTCCTGCTACGGGGACAACGATTGCCCCGCCGGCTACGCGTGCGGCAGCAACCAGCGCTGCCACCTCACCGACGGCGTGCCGCCCGGCCCCTCGACCGGCACGCTCTGCACGAAGCCCACGGACTGCGCGAGCGGCGAGAGCTGCGGTGCGGACAACAAGTGCCACGCCGGTGACTGCTCGAGCTCGGGCTGTCCGTCGAACTTCGTCTGCAAGCTCGCGGGCGGGGTCCCGACCTGCCAGGCGGTCGGCGGCGACGGCGGCGTGCCCGCCTGCAAGAGCGACGGCGACTGCCAGACCCCCGCGGGGTCCAAGTGCCTCAGCGGCGCGTGCTACGCGCCGGCCGACCAGTGCGCCGACGCCACGCAGTGCGCGCCCGGTTCGCAATGCGTGCAGGGTGCATGCACTCCCTCGTGCAGCGACTCGACTCCCTGCCCGACCGGTTACAACTGCGACCTCGCGAAGGGCGTCTGCACCGGCACCACCGGCGCGTGCACGACCTCCGATCAGTGCGGCACCGGCAAGGCGTGCGTGCAGCAGCACTGCGTCGATACGTGCGGCGCAGGCTCGACGTGCCCGGCGGGCCTCATCTGCGTCGACGGCGGTTGCACGCCGGACCAGCAGCCCGTCTTCACGTGCGTGACCGACGGTGTCCAGGACAAGTGCCAGATGGGCAGCCTCTGCCTCCGCCACAGCTGCTACATCGGCTGCGATGCGGACGCCGGCGCGGACGCCTGCAAGAACGCAGACAAGTTCAACGTCTGCAAGAGCGTGACGACGAGCTCGGGCGCCCACTCGGTGTGCGGCTCGACGACGAACCTCGGCACCGACTGCGACCCGACGGTCGGCAACAACTGCGCAAGCCCGCTGGTCTGCATCGACGGCTTCTGCCGCTGAGCCGACGCTCTCCTGCGCACGTCTCGGGTCGCTACGCTTTGCGGCGGCCTGAGACGACGCCCACGTTCACCGTCAGCTCGAACGGGCCGTCGCTCCAGTACTTGTCGATCGCTTCGCGTACGTAGGCGAACGGGCGGTCGTCCGGCATGTGCAGGTTCACGCGGAACTCGGGGAGCAGCATCAGGCGCGTCGCGGGATCTTCGAAGAGCTGACGGCCGCTGTCGAAGCGGAGCGTACGCGTGCGCAGGTCGACGTCGACGAACTCGAAGCCCACCGCCTCGAGCTCGCGCTTGAAGAGATCGTCGGTGGGACGCAGCTGCACCGCCGCCTCGACGGAGTTCGTGAGGTCGGTCAGCTCGTTCTTCAACGCGCACTCGCGCAGGAGATCGGCGATCTCCGCGAACGAGCCGCGCAGCGGCATCGCGACGAGCGCCTGACCGCGCGGCGCCACGATGCGCGCGAGCTCCTCGAGGAGCCGCCGTCGCTCGGCGGGTGCCGCGAGCGGATGCATCGAGAACGCGTGCGAGAACGCGCCGGCGGGGAACGGGGTCGTCTGCCCTTCGATCACGCGGTAGTCGGCGACGAAGCCGGGCAGCGTCTTCGCCTTCGCGCGCGCGAGCTCGATGGCATGCTCGGAGTTGTCGCAGCCGTACACGTGCGCGGCGGGGAGCTTCTCGAGCAGCAGCTGATCGGGATATCCCGTGCGGCACTGCAGATGACACACGCGCGCATCGCGACCGGGCGCGATCATCTCGACGAGACGCTCGGCGAAGAGCGACATGTAGCGCGGGACGACGTACGTCTCGAACACCGCCGCGTCCTCGGGACCGAGGAAGCGCGCCGGAGACGCCGCGATGTCTCCGGGCGGCGTCGACTTCATCTTCATCGGCGAGCCTTGTTCGGCCCGCCCTGTCCCGGCCTCGGCCCGCCGCCCTGGCCGCCGCCCTGGCCTGGCTGTCCTCGCCCTCCGCCCTGCTGCACGGCCTGGGCGCTCTTCGCGAGCTCCTCGAGGATCTCGCGTGCCTCGAACGCGAGATCGCCGAGGCCGACGCGCTCGCCTTCGCCTTCTTCTTCGTCGAGCTGCACCTGGCGCGGGTCCTTCTCGAGCGGCGCGAGCAGCGGGATGGCCGCGGGATCGCCGAGCTCCGCGAGCGCCTCGATGGCGGCGGCGACGGCCTCGGCATCGGCATGCTTGAGGAAGCGACCGAGCAGCTTCACGCAGCCCGGCTCCCCGACTTCGGCGAGCAAGAACGGCAGCTCGGTGAGCGCTGGGCTGCCCTTCGGCAGGCGATCGACGGCGCGCTCGATGCCGAGAGCGACCTCCTTGAAGCGATCGAACGCGAGACCCTCGAGCGCCTCGCCGGCCTGCACGCGCGCCTCGGCCGACTCGCTGCCGAGGATGTCGATGAGCAGATCGACGACGTCGTCACCGTCGAGATCGCCCAGCAGACCGGCGATGCGCGCGAGGCGCAGCGACGACTCCTCGTCGTCGGCGGTGGCGAGCGCGGATTTGGTGGCTTCGCGCAGCTCCTTCACGAGCTCGGGACGCGGTCCATCGGCGAGGCCGTTGTGGAGCTTTCGCGCCGTACGCTCGGCGTCGAAGAGCGCAGTGAGGTTCTCTTTGATCGAGGCCATGGGCGCCTTGAATACCAGAGTCGGCCGCGCGCTGGGGAATGGCGCGCACGGCCTGATAGTCTCTAGCTCGTGAGCAGGTGGCTTTGGGCTGGAGCGGCGACCGTCGCGTTCATGGCGTTCGGCGCCGGACGCCCGCTCGCGCCGATGCGCGTGGCCGTCGCGGGCACCCGCGATCCCGATGCTCGAAGCGCCGGTGCTGCCGCGCTCGCGCGCACCGAGTGCCCGCCTGGAACCGCGCCCGATCACGACGCGTGCGTCCATCTGACGCGCGGCGCCGAGGACGGACCGCTCGCGCCGTCGCTCCCCAACATCCATCGCGAGAAGTCCGGTCGCCTGAAGGAGTACGAACAGATCCCGCGGCTGCCCGATCGACCGAGCGACTACGACGCGTATCGCTATCCGATCCCGCCGGGCCTCCCCAACGGGCACTACGTCGTGAGCGGCTACGACCTCGATCGTCCCGATCCCGAGCAGCGTCGCGGTCGCACGCTCTCGCACGTCGGCCACGGCGGCGTCGATCTGCCGCAAGCGAAGGGCACGCCGGTGAAGAACCTCGTGCTCGAGCACCAGGAGGGCGACACCGAGGTCCTCTACACGGGGCCGCTCTTCGGCACGACCGTGGTGACGCGCCACTCGCTGCGCGAAGGCGGAAGGCTCCGCGATTACGTCGTGCTCTTCGGTCACCTCGACTCGATCGCTGCCGGCGTCGCGCCCGGCGCGACGCTGAAGGAGGGCGATCTCGTGGGCGCCGTGGGCGACACGTCGTCGCCGCAGCTCGTGCATCTCCATTACGAGGTGCGGCGCGTGCGCGAAGGCGTCGATCTCGCGAAGGTGCCCGCCGGCGCGCAGCTCCTCGCCGACAGCGTCAGCGTGGTCTGCGATCCGCGCAACGTGCTGCCGCTGAAGTGATCCGCTGCGGGATCACGGGAAGAAGAGGAACTTCGCGCCGAGCGTGAGCCACTCGTGCAGCGCGGTGTCCGTGATGTCGCTGCTCCTGCCCGGCGTCGGCTCGGGATCGCGCGTGAGGTTCGTGTATTTGCCGAAGGAGAAATCCACGAACGGACCCATGCCGAAGATCTTCGTGAAGCGGAAGTCGACGCCCGCGAGGACGTGCCCGTACTCGGGACCGACGAACGTGGTGCTGAACGAGTTGCCGTTGACGGAGCCCGCGATGCGGCTCACCTCGTAGCCGATGCCGTAGCCAATCCACGGATCGACCTTGCCGGCCGGGATGAAGTGAAAGTGCGCCTGCACGCCGATCCGGTACGTGAGCACGAGACACGACGCCTGGAGCTGATCGCACGTCTTCGAAGTCTCGGGGCCGGTGCCGCCGAAGTTGGCGCCGAGATACGCGCCGAGGAACAGCTCGGGGACGATCTTCCCGCCGATGTCGACGATGGCCGCGAACTGCGGGCCGAGGCCGTCCGAGAGCGTCGCGTTCTTCGCGGCATCTCCGAGCGGGAGCGCGGCGCCGGCCCGCGCGGCAACCTGGAATCCCCGGTGCGCCGGCGGAGCGCCACGCTTCTTCTCGTCCGGCGGTTCGGTCGACGGCGCGCTCGTGTCGACGACGGGACCCGTGACCTCCGGAGGAGGCGCTGCCGGCGGATGGGCGGCCGGCTGGCTCGGCGTCCCGGTCGCGCCGCCTTCCGGCGGAGGCTGCGCCGGAGTCATGGTCCCCTGGGCAGCGGCTGGAAGCGTCGTGGACGTCACGACGATGGTCGCGAGGGCAGGCGCGGCAAGCGCGCGTAGCACGGGTCGGAGCATCGCTGAGATCATGGGACGAGATGAGCAGACCTCCGCGCAATCGCCCAAAAAACCGTGTCTCGCGGTTGCGCAGCTTGCGTCCAAGGCCATGCCGGGGGACGATTGTCGGGCACGTGTCCCTCCCCTCCGCGGCTCGTCAATCGGACGACACGGTTCCCGCAGAGCCGGGGACCATGGTGTGTCCGCGGTGCCGTAAAAAATGGCCCGAAGCGCAGGCGCCGACCGTCTGCCCGACCGATGGAATGGGCCTCGTGAGGCCCCGGGATCTCGTCGACACCGGTGACGATCCGATGGTCGGCCGCACCCTCGAGGGCCGCTACACCATCCTCGCCAAGCTCGGGGCCGGGTCGATGGGCACCGTCTATCGCGCGAAGCAGCACGCGATGGGTCGCGAGGTGGCGATCAAGATCCTTCGTGGCGATCGCGCCATCGACGACTCGGCGAAGGGCCGCTTCATGCGCGAGGCGCGCGCGAACAGCCTGCTCGCGTCGCCGAACACCGTCACCGTCTTCGACTTCGGGCAGAGCGAGAACGGCGAGTTCTATCTCGCGATGGAGCTCCTCGAAGGCGAGAGCCTCGGGCAGCGGCTCACGCGCGTCGGTCGCCTTCCCGCGCCCGTCGTCGTCGATGCGTGCCGCCAGGCGCTCCGGTCGCTCGGCGAAGCGCACGCGAAGGGGATCATCCATCGCGATCTCAAGCCCGACAACCTCTTCTTCGCACGTGTCCTGACCAGCGCCACGGCCTCGACCACCGGCGGCGGAATCGACGACGCGCACACCGAAACCCACGACGAGATCGTGAAGGTCCTCGACTTCGGCATCGCCAAGATGATCGACGCGAGCGATCCCAACCCGATGAGCGTGGTGGAGACGCAGGCGGGCACGGTCTTCGGAACGCCGCGCTACATGTCGCCCGAGCAAGCGCAGGGCAAGCCGCTCGATGCGCGCAGCGATCTCTACTCGCTCGCGGTCATCCTGTACCAGATGCTCACGGGGCGGCCGCCCTTCACGGACAACGATGCGGTCGTCGTCATGGCGCGGCACATCAAGTCGACGCCGAAGCGCCCCAACGAAGCCGTGCCGGAAGCGATGATCCCGGCCGAGCTCGAAGACGTGATCATGCGGACCCTCTCGAAGGATCCGAAGGATCGTCCAGCGAGCGCCGAGATCCTCGCCGGCGAGCTCCTCGCGGCGCTCGAAGCGCAGGGCGCGCAGACGAGCGGCGTGCGCGCGTCGATCACCAACGCCGCCGGTATCCGCGTCCCCGAGTCGATGCGGCCGCCGCCGATGGCGCTGCCGAAGCCCGCGTCGCGCTCGCGCTTCCCGCTCTTCCTCCTCGCGGTACCGCTGGTGCTCGTCGCGGCGGCGGGCGGCGTCTATCTCGGGATGGCGCGACGAGCGCAGATGACGGCGACGCCGAATGCGGCGACAGGAACGAGCACCGGAACGGGCATGGGCACGGCCACCGCCGAGAACGCGACTGCGACGACCGCGACCGCTGCGACGGCTGAGCCGCCGACGGTGACGCCCGACTCGTTGCCCAGGGCCGCTGCGACCACGACCGCGACCGCGGCGACGATCGCGAGCGGCAAGCACGGCAAGCCGCCGCCCGCCGGAAAGCCGGTCAAGGGCTCGACGACGGGACGTCCGACGGGCGCGACGTCGCCCACACCGTCACCTTCGTCGACGACCGGCTACGGCATCTTCGAGTAGGTCGCACGGGCGCACCTGCGCGGAATTGCGCGGAGCTGCGCAGGTCCGACACCTACGTTCGATTGCTCGCGTAGGGCACGAGGTGGTAGCCTCCGCGCGAATGGAACGCGCTGAAATCGACAGGCTCGTCCAGCGCCTCGTCGAGAATCCGCACGACGAGGAGTCGCTGGCCTACGCGCACCAGGCCGGCGAGCAAGACCCCAAGGCGTACGCCATGCTCCTCGAGCGGGTCGGCTCCGAGACGCGCGATCCGGCCTATGCCGCGCATTGGCTCGCCGAGGCGGCCAACGTGTGGTCGACGACGCTCGGCGACGCGCATCGTGCGGCGCGCGTCCTCATGATGGCGATCGACAAAGACCCGACCGCGCAGGTCGCGGCCGAACGTCTCGCGCAGCTCTATCGCGACAAAGGCGACACGAAGGCGCTCGTCGCCCTCCTCGATCGTCGTGCGAAGGCGCTCGCTCCTCTCACCGTGCAGAACCCCGACCTCCGCGGCGAGCTCGCCGGCATGCACGAGGAGCTCGGTCGGCTCTGGTCGGAGGCGCCGCTCTCGCAGCCGAAGAAGGCGATCGAGAACTACAAGAAGGCCATCGAGCTCGATCCCACGAGCGCCTACGCGATCTACAACGCGCGCGAGCTGTACAAGCAGATGCAGGAATGGGCGAACGCCATTCCGCTCTACGCCGCCGAGCTCGAGCTCGAGCAGGATCCCGGTCGCCGCGTCGGCTTGATGCGCGACGAGGCGACGACACGAAAGTTGAGCGGGGATCTCCAGGGCGCGACGCGCGCGCTCGCTTCTGCCCGCGAGATCGACGGCTCCGATCCCGCGCTCCAGCAGGAATACGCGTCGAGCGTGCTCGATCGCATCCAGGCCGGCGAGGCCGTTCCTCACGAGGAGCGCAACTACGCCGCCGAGCTGCTCGTCGCGCTCGCCGAGACCTACGAGGGCGAGCACGGCCTCGCGTACGCCGGCGCTGCGCTCGACATCGAGCCCGGCAGCGATCGCGGCATCCAGCTCTACGCGCACTACGCGCGCTCACTCGGCCAGGAGAACGATCTCTCCACTCGCTACAACGCGTACCTGGCATCGAACCCCGGCGGCGCCATGGCGAGCGAGGTGCGTGGAGCGCTCGGCGAGTCGGGAGGCGCGCGCGGCTCGATCGCTCCGGCGACGTCCGCCGGCGACGGCGGGCGCCTCGAGCTCGCGTCCGGCGGCAGCATGACCGGCGTCGACGCCGTCGACGACAAGTCCGGCGACGAAGGCGGCAGCATGAGCGCCGCGAGCTCGCCGAAGCGCCCGAGCCTCGTCCCGGCCA
Source organism: Myxococcales bacterium (assembly GCA_034666145.1). Lineage (GTDB taxonomy): Bacteria > Myxococcota_A > Polyangia > Polyangiales > Polyangiaceae > Labilithrix. The sequence goes on from JAXDMI010000705.1 coordinate 20,096, forward strand.
AGAACTCGAGCCCGCCGCCCACCGTGGAGCGCCCCGAGCCCGAGCCCGACTACAAGCGCGGCCCGCTGATGTCGCCGGAGAAGATGCAGGGCGTCCTCGACGCCGCGCAGATGCTCGCCGGCAAGGGCAAGAAGCCCGAAGCATTTGCAAAGTACAAGGAAGTGCTCGAGAGCGATCCCGCGCACGCCGAGGCG
>JAXDMI010000706.1:0-7182 GCA_034666145.1 Myxococcales bacterium
CGAGCCTCGTCGCGCCGGCGACGCCGTTCACCTCGACGGGGCTCGAGCGGTTCTCCTTCGTGCCGTCGCCGAGCTGTCCGCGATCGTTGACGCCCCAGCACGCGACGGCGCCGCTCTTGCGGATCGCGCACGTGTGCGTGTTGCCGGCCCAGAGCGCGGTCGCGTCGGCGAGGCCGGCGACGAGGCGCGGCGTGGAGCTGCCCTCGGCGGTGCCCGAGCCGAGCTCGCCGTTCGCGCCGGAGCCCCAGCACCACACGCGTCCGTCCTTGGCGAGCGCGCACGCGTGAGCGGCGCCGGCGACGATGCGCGTCGCGTCAGCGACTTCCTTCACCGTGGCGGGGGACTGGTTCTTCGTGTTCGGCGTGCGCATGCCGCGTCCGAGCTGCCCGAGCGCGTTCTGGCCTGCGCACTGGACGCGGCCGTTCGTGTAGCGCGCGCATCCGAAGGACCCCGCGCCGAGCGCGAGCTCCTCGATCTTCCACTCGGGCTCGCGCGCGCAGTGGCCGCCCTTGCACGTACCGGTCTCGCCACAGGTGCACTTGTCGCTGCACGTCGACTCGTCACACCGCGGTATGACGGGCTCGACGGGCGCGGCTACCGAGGCCGCGCCTGTCGAGGCCGCCGCATCCGAGACGCCGGCGGGAGCAGAGCGCTCCGTCTTGCTGCAGGCGATGCCGGCGAACGAAGCGACGACGATGACGACACCGAGGACCGCACGCGCACGCGCATGCGGACCTGACGACGCGAGCCGCGCGCGCGTCGATCCGGTGGTTCGGTTCACGGCAGGTTGGAGCAGGTGCCGAGACAGGTGTCGTAGTCCGAGCAGTCCATCTCGCCGAAGCAGCCCGCCCACGACGTGCAGCAGAAGGTCGTCGTGCAGTTGTCGCAGTCCGCGGAGAAGCTTTGGGCGCCCGTTCCACAGAGCGGGTTCGGACCGGCGTCGATGGCTGCGTCGCTGCCGGCGTCGAAGGCGGTCGCGGGGTCGTCGACGCAGGGGCCCTTGCAGTTGGTGTCCCAGCAGGTGCCGATCGCGTTGTCCTTGGCCACGGCATTCGGGTGCTTCGCGTCGCAGGCCGCGAGGCACTCCGCTTGCGTCTGCGGCGTGGTGCTCGAGTCGGTATCCGTGCTCGAGTCGACGGCGGGGCGGTTGGTGTCCCGCGGAGCGTCGAGCGCGGCGTCCGTCGTGTCGGTGGCGGCCGGCGTGGTCGTCGACGACGAGCACGCGCTGATGGCGAAGCCAGCGCCGCTCGCGAAGAGCATGCCGGCGCTGAGCGTGACGGCGAAACGGGTCGAGGTGCGGCGCGTACTCATGCGGACCGATTGCCCCGGGAGCGGAGCCCCGTCAAGCTCTGGCGTAGATGCCTTAGCGGGCGGCGGCGGCGGCCAGCGCCTCGGTCCGGGCGGCCAGGACGTTCGCGATGACCTCGTCGACGCCGTCGCCGATATTGCAGCGCGTGAAGACGACGGGACCGCCCTGGCGCATGCGCGCCGCGTCGCGGCCCATGACCTCCAGGCTCGCGCCGACGTGCTGCGCGAGGTCGATCTTGTTGATGACGAGGAGATCGCTCTGCGTCACGCCGGGACCGCCCTTGCGCGTGACCTTGTCGCCGCCGGCGACGTCGACGACGTAGATCGTGAAGTCGACGAGCTCGCGGCTGTACTGCGCAGCGAGGTTGTCGCCGCCGCTCTCGACGAGGAGGAGCTCGGGGGGCGGGCTCAAGCGCATCAGCTGCTCGAGGGCGTCGAGGTTCGGCGTGATGTCCTCGCGGATGGCGGCATGCGGGCAGCCGCCGGTCTCGACGGCGCGGATCTGCAGCGCGGGGAGCGCCTCGTTGCGGTGGAGGAACTCGGCGTCCTCGCGCGTGAAGATGTCGTTGGTCACGACGCCGAGGCGCATGCCGTCGCGGAGCTTCTTGCAGATCGAGAGGACGAGCGCGGTCTTGCCGCTGCCGACGGGGCCGCCGATGCCAACGGTGAACGCGCGCGCGTGGAAATCGCGCGGGCGCCGCGGAGCACGCGCGCGAAACAACCCGGGCCCGTGGAGCTTGTCGTGCGTGTGCCCGTGCTCATGCCCGTGCTCATGCCCGTGCTCGTGCTCGTGCGTGTCCCCGTGCCCGCGCTCGCTCTCGCTCTCGTGTGACATTGCATCGCGGGGTCTAACCGAGCCTCGACCCGCGGTCGATGCAGAACGAGACGGCGCGTTGTCACAGCGGTTGGAGGCGGCGCCACCCCCTGCTGCAGTCTAGAATCGAGCCGCAAACATGAACCAAACTGCCATTGTGTACACGAGCGCGGCGGAGACCGGCGCCGCGGCCAAGGAGCTCTGCGCGCAGATCACGAAGGCGCTCGGTGATGCGACCCCGGACGTCATCATCCTCTTCGCATCGCCGAAGTACGATCACCCCGAGCTGCTCCGTCATCTCCAGGCGACGTGCAAGCCGAAGATCCTGATGGGCTCGTCGTCTGCCGGCGAGTTCACGAGCGCCACGCGCGGCGAAGGGCTCGCGTGCGCGATGGCCCTGCGCTCCGACGACATGGAATTCTCCGTCGGCGTCGGCCGCGACCTCGGCAAGGATCGCGCTGCTGCGGCGCGCGCCATGGTGAAGGAGTTCCGCGGGCTCGGCGTGCACACGTATCCGTATCGCTCCGCGCTCGTCATGACGGACGCGCTCGCGGGGCACGCCGACGACCTCGTCGAGCAGCTCACGGTGGTGACGTCGGGCAAGTATCAGTTCTTCGGAGGTGGCGCCGGCGACGACGCGCAGTTCAACCGCACCCAGGTGTTCTACGGCGAGGAGGCGCTCTCCGACGCTGCAGTGGCGCTCGAGATCCTGTCGAAGAAGCCGCTCGGCGTCGGCGTCGGCCATGGCTGGGAGCCGGCGAGCGACGGGATGCGCGTCACCGAGGCCAACGGGTCGATGCTGGTGAGCCTCAACGGCGTGCCTGCGGTCCAGGCCTTCGAGGATCACGCGAAGGACACGGGGCAGACGTTCGACCGGGCCGACCCGCTGCCGTTCTTCCTGCACAACATCGTCGGCATCGACACCGGCGCCGGGCATCGCTTGCGCGTGCCGCTCGCGGTGACGGACAATGGAGCGGTGGCGTGTGCCTCGGAGATCCCCGTGGGTGCCAAGGTGAACATCATGCGCACGACCTCGACGTCGGCCGTCGACGCGGCGACGCGTGCGACGAAGTCGGCGCTCGAAGGTCTCAACGGCCACAAGCCGCAGGCGGCGCTCTTCTTCGACTGCGTCGCGACACGACTGCGCATGGGTGACGTCTTCGGCCTCGAGCTCGGCGCCCTCGGAGACCTGCTCGGACCGGCGGCGGGCTTCGTCGGGTGCAACACGCATGGGCAGATCGCCCGCGCGGAAGGTCAGTTCGGCGGTTTCCACAACTGCACGGCGGTCGTCTGTATCTTCCCGGAGTAGCGTGCACGTCGAGCTCGCAGATCTGATTGCGCGTTTCGCCGAGCCGGCGAACCGCGAGCGAGCGGCCGCCGAGCTCGCGCGCCGCCTCGGGGTCGATCGCGTGCTCGCCTTCGTCCGTGATCCCGAGCTGGGGGCGGTCGTGCCGGCGCGCGGCTTCCCGCAGACGATAGGGGGCGGTCCCGCGTGGCGCGCTTTCCTGAAGGCGTGCCGTCAGCCCGGGACGCACGCCGCCGACGTCGACTGTCCGTCGCCGGGACCGCTGGTCTCCGCCGTCGCTCACGTCGCGGAGAACGGCGCGGCGCTCGTTCTCTTCGTTGGTGCGCGTGGTGCGGGTGGTGCGGGTGGTGCGCGTGGTGGCCCGGACGCCGAGGCGCTCGCATTCGTCCTGAAGCTCCTCCCGCTGCTGGGGGCGATGTTCCGCGCCGAGCAGGAAGCGCGACTCGCTCGCGGCGATGCGGACGTCGCACGCGCCACCAGCGGCCACGCGAACAGCCTGGCGCTCGCGCTCGACGCCGCGCGCACCGACGTCGAGCGCGCGCTCGCCGAGTCGGCGCGGCTCAACACCGAGCTCAAGGAGACCGATCGCCGGAAGGACGACTTCATGGCGATGCTCGGTCACGAGCTCCGCAACCCGATGGCCGCCATCTCCGGCGCCATCGAAGTGATGCGCGCCCAGCCGGACGATCCCGCGCACATCGCGCGTGCGAGGGGGATCATCGAGCGTCAGACCGAGCAGCTCGCGCGCCTCGTCGACGATCTCCTCGACGTCGCGCGCATCACGCGCGGAAAGATCTCGCTCCGCGTCGAACCTCTCGCGGTGAAGGAGATCGTCGCGCGCGCCGTGGAGGCGGTGCATACGCTGGCCGCGGCCAAGCGGCAGGAGGTGGTCGTCGACGTTCGCGACGACGTCCTCGCCTGCGCCGATCGCACACGGCTCGAGCAGATGGTCTCGAACCTCCTCACGAATGCTGCAAAATACACGGATCCCGGCGGCCATATCCGCGTCGTCGTGCGCAGCGAAGGACAGGACGCCCTCATCGAGGTCGAGGACGACGGCATCGGTATCGCCCCCGAGATGCTCCCGCGCATCTTCGATGCGTTCTTGCAGGTCGATCCGGCGATCGACCGCGCGGGCGGCGGGCTCGGGGTAGGGCTCACGGTGGTGCATCGCCTGGCCGAGCTCCATGGCGGGCGCGTCGAGGCGACGAGCGAGGTCGGCAAGGGAAGCACGTTCGCGCTGCGGATCCCGGCGGTCGACGCCGCCAAGGTCGGCGCCGACGCGGCGGCAGTGCCCAGCTCCGGTCGCAAGGCGTCGGGCGTTGCATCGACGAAGGCGCGCAAGCGGGTCCTCGTCGTCGACGACAACGTCGACTCCGCCGAGATGATGGTGCTGCTCGTGGAGAGCTGGGGCCACGAGGCATTCCACGCGAGCGACGGCCCGGGCGCCGTGGCGATGGCGCACGACCTCGCGCCGGATGTCGTGCTGCTCGACATCGGCCTGCCCGGAATGGACGGCTACGAAGTGGCGGCGCGCCTCCGCGACGATCCGCTCACGGAGTCGGCGCGCATCATCGCGGTCAGCGGCTATGGCCAGGACGCGGATCGGTTGAAGTCCCGTGCCGCGGGCTGCGACGAGCACCTCGTGAAGCCGGTCGACATCCCCTCGCTCGCGAAGGTGCTCGGGCGCTGAGCGCGCGCTCGAGCGACGCGGATCTCAGGACCCACGCTTGAACGCGTCCACGACGCGTCAGGACTGGAACAACCGCCCGTCGAGCCGGTCGTGCAGCGCGCCGAAGAGCTCGAGCAGCGGCGCCGTCATCGCGGCGTCGTCGACGTCGAGGACACCGCACGTCGCGAGCACCGCATCGAGCACGGGAGCCCGGGCTGCCTGGATCTGCTGCGCCTCGAGCGGCCCGACGATACCGAGCCGCACGGCCGCCGAGAGCACGCCGCGCAGCCCGGCATGGAGCCACGCCATCTGCGTGTCGGCGGCGCCCATCCCGACCACGCCGAAGACGGCACCGAAGACCACCGCGTGATGGGCCGGCCCGCGCTTCGCATGCTCGCCGATCGCGAGCACCTCGGGTCGCTCGAACACGCGGCATGCCGCGCCGGCGAGCGAGCGGCCTTGCGCGCGGCTCGCGCGGTTCGCGACATGGCTCACCTGCGTCGCATCGAAGAGCGCATCGAGCGTTGGCAGGTCGGCAGGCGCCTCGCAGGCGCGGCGCACGAAGGGCAGGGCGGTCCGTCCCGTCTGCCACAGCGCCTCGTCGACGAACGGCTCGAGATCGCCGATGCCTCGAAGATGCAGCGAAGGCTCGAGCCCTGCCGAGTGCGCGAAGCCTCCCGACGGAAACGCGCCGTCGACGAGCTGGAGGAGGAGCCACGTGGTCATCGTGTAGAATGCATGCTTCGCCAGAGTGCGCTTCAGAAGCGCTTCAGAACATCGAGTACAGGCGCGACAGCGCGACGCGCGTGGCCGGCTTCGACCGCAGCAGCACGCCGTCGGCGAAGACCTGGTACGACTCAGCGTCGATCTTCATCGCGGGCAGCGCGTCGTTCAGCTTCATGTCGACCTTGCCGATGCCTCGGCAGCCCTTCACGGGGCGAATGCGCTTCTCCAGCTTGAGCGCCGCGATGTGGCCTTCGGCGATGGCCCGCTGCGAGACGAACGCCAGGCTCGTGGCGCCAGTCGCGCGTCCCAATGCGCCGAACATCGGACGCATGTACGAAGGCTGCGGCGTCGGAATCGACGCGTTGGGGTCGCCCATCTGTGCCCACGCGATGAAGCCGCCCTTGAGCACGAGCTCCGGCTTGAGGCCGAAGAATGCGGGTCGCCACAGCACGAGGTCCGCCCACTTGCCGACCTCGATCGAGCCGATCTCGTGCGACATGCCGTGCGCGATGGCCGGGTTGATCGTGTACTTCGCGAGGTAGCGCCGCACGCGGAAGTTGTCGTTGTCACCGCTCTCGCCGGGCAAGCGTCCGCGCTCGTCCTTCATCTTCGCCGCGGTCTGCCACGTCCGGCAGATCGTCTCGCCGACGCGGCCCATGGCCTGGCTGTCGCTCGAGATCATGCTGATCGCGCCGAGGTCGTGGAGGACGTCCTCGGCAGCGATGGTCTCGCCACGGATGCGGCTCTCGGCGAACGCGACGTCCTCCGGGATCGATCGATCGAGGTGGTGACAGACCATGAGCATGTCGAGATGCTCGTCGAGCGTGTTGACCGTGAATGGCCGCGTCGGGTTCGTGGAGCTCGGGAGCACGCTGGGCTCGCCGACCACGCGCATGATGTCCGGAGCGTGGCCGCCGCCGGCGCCTTCGGAGTGGTACGTGTGGATGGTGCGTCCCTTGAACGCGGCGATGGAATCGTCCACGTAACCCGACTCGTTGAGCGTGTCGGTGTGGATGGTGACCTGGACGTCCTCGTCCTCGGCGATCTCGAGGCAGCAGTCGATGGCGGCGGGCGTCGTGCCCCAGTCCTCGTGCAGCTTGAGGCCGATGGCGCCGGCGCGGATCTGATCGAGGAGGCCTTCGCTCGCCGACGAGTTGCCCTTGCCGGTGAGCCCGATGTTGACGGGGAGCACGTCGGTGGCGAGCAGCATGAGCTCGATGTGACGCGCGCCCGGCGTGCACGTGGTGGCCTTCGTGCCGGTGGCGGGACCGGTGCCGCCGCCGACGAACGTGGTGATGCCGCTCGCGAGTGCCTCGTTCGCTTGCTGCGGGCAGATGAAATGGATGTGCGAGTCGA
>JAXDMI010000707.1:0-2742 GCA_034666145.1 Myxococcales bacterium
AGGTCCCGGCTGCTGCATCGATCCGGCGCGGTTCGACGGTCGCGCCTGCGATTGCGGTCGCGACTGCGCCTGCGCCTGCGCCTGCGGTCGCGGCGGCTGCTGCGAGGGCCGCTGGATCGACGGCGGAGGACCCGCCTTCGGTACGCCCGGCTGCGCAATGCGCTGGATGGAGGGCGCGCGCGGCATCTGCTGCGGACCGCGCGGCCCCGGCGACGACGGCGGAGGCAGCGGCGCGCGCAGCGGAGGTCGCGAGTCCCCGATCGGAGAACGAGGCGCCGGGGCACCGGGAGGCCGGCGAGGCGCCTCCTGCATGACCATCGTGCGGTCCTGGTTTTGCGCCGACGGCGGAGGCACGGGCACACGGGACGGGATCGCCGCGCGCGGAGGCGGAGCTCCTCCGGCGGCGGGGCGAGGAGCAGGGGCGCGCCCCGGCGCTCCGCTACGACGCGGCGGATCGAAGGCGGCCGGACGCGACATGATCTGCGTCGGCTCGTCGTCGTGCGCGCTGGGAAGCTGCGGACGGGGTTTCTTGCGATCCCCGCCGCCGCCGTCGTTCCGATTCATGGCCGACTAGGAGTGTACGGGTCCCTCGCGGGCCGTCCAATCGATGGTTTTCCGAGAAGCGGACCTCAGCGGTTGACGGCGACCGGAACGGGCAGCTTCACGCGAGGCGCGCGATGGCCCGGACGAGGCGTGCGCGGACGCGCGGTCGGCGCTGCAGCGGGCGAAGGGCCCGAAGCCTGAGGAGGCGGAGATGCGATCGGCGAGCTCGGCACGACCGGCGTTGGCTCGGCCGCGGGCGGCGCTGGAGCGGTCGCCATTGCGGTCGGCGCTGCTCCCGGAGGAGGAGCAGCGGCTGCGCGCTGCGCGCTTCGAGCGTCCGCCGCCGACCGCACGCCCATGATCCCGAGCATCACGATCAACGACGGCGCGACGATCAGCGCTGCGACCTGGAGCATCGATCGCCGTGCACGTCGCGGCTCTCTCGGCGGGATCGAGAACGGCATCGGGATGGGCGTGCGGAAGAAGCGCGGACGCATCTCCACCGGCTCGATCCTCGTCACGCCCGACTCCGGCGTATCGGCGCACGGGTCGGCGGGCGCGACCATCACCAGCGGCGTGGGCATCGCGCGTTGCACGCCGCTCCCGCTGCTCCCCGCGGCGCTGCCGCTGCCGCTGCCGCTCAGCGCGTCGTTGCTCGAGGGCGAGCTGCGCTCCAGCGCGCTCGGCGGAGGCACTGCGGCGAGCGCCGCGGCGGCTTCGATCTGCAGCGTCGGCATCGAGCCCGCAGGTCCGCGGAGCGTGGTGTGCTCGTTCGTGACCGAGTCGAGCGGCGGCGGCACGAGCGCATCGCGCCGGGCGGTCACTCCCGATTCCGGCGTCGCCGCGAAGAGACGCGCCTTGCTGCTCCCGCTCTCGTCGCCCTCGAACGAAGCCACCGAGGCGGCGCGCTCCTCGAGGATGTCACCGGCCACCGCCTCCACCCACTCGGCGACCTCGCGATCGCTCGCGGGCGGAAGCGCGCTCTCCAGGGCGCGTGCCATGCTCATTGCGCTGTCGAAGCGCTCTTCGATGTTCTTCGCGAGCGCCCGGGCCAGCACGTCGTCGACAGCGGCGCACACACCGAGATCGCGCTCCGCGAGCAGCGGTGCCTCGCGGTTGTAGATGGCATGCATCGTGGTCGCCGCGTCTTCTCCGCGAAAGAGGCGCTCGCCGGCCAGCGCCTCCCACAGCACGACGCCCACCGCGAACAGGTCGGAGCGACGATCGAGCTCCTCGCCCGCCACCTGCTCCGGCGGCATGTACGCGAGCTTGCCCTTGATGTCCTTCGTGAGCGTCTCGTGCGCGCGTCCTGCGGCCTTCGCGATGCCGAAGTCGAGCACGCGGGCCACGCCGTCGGCGCCGACGAGGATGTTCTGGGGAGACACGTCGCAATGAACCAGCTCGAGCGGCGCTCCCTTCGCGCTCTTCGCCTCGTGCGCCGCGTGAAGGCCGCGCAGCACACCGATGACGATGCCGGCCGCCACCTTCGGCGGAATGGGAGTCCCCGCTGCCGATGCGCGTCGTCGCAGCCGCGCGAAGGACTCACCGTGGACGTAGTCGAGGACGAGCAGCACCTCTTCGTCGATCACGACGACATCGAGCGTCTGCACCACGTTCCCGTGACGCACGCGCGAGGCGATGCTCGCCTCGTCGACGAAGCGCTGGACGAAGTCGGGGTTCTGCGCGAGGTGCGCGTGCAGCCGCTTCACCGCGACGGTGCGCGAGAAGCCCGCCGGGCCGACCAGGCGACCGAGATGCACCGTCGCCATGCCGCCCGCCGCGATGGGCTGTCCGAGCAGATAGCGACCGAGCACGCGCGCGAGGCGACTCCGGACGATGGCCATCTTCGAGACGGAGCCGTTCTCGCCGGTGAAGGCGACGACCTCGACGTGCTCGTCGTCGGCGCGAGCCTCGACGAGTCGCTCACCCGAAGGCGGCTCCGCCGGACACACCTCGCCCCGTGATGCCAGACCCACGCCGCTGCGCGCTGCACGGTCGGTGCCGCGATTCCGACCTCACGATCGCCCTTGTTTCCTGGTGTGTCATACGCGTTCCGAGGGATCGTCGTGCGCCGCGATTGGTACCGTCGCGATCCACGGCTTACGCTCGGGCCCGTGCTGACTCGCTCGCGCACCTTCACCGCGGTCGTCCTCGCGTCGCTCGCGATGGGGCTGAGCGCATGCGAGCGCGGGTGCCTCA
>JAXDMI010000708.1:0-5626 GCA_034666145.1 Myxococcales bacterium
TTCGCGAGAAGGGCGCGTGTCACCTCTACGACTGCGCATCGCTGGTCGGGACGTACGCGAACCACCAGCGTGTGCGGTGCTTGCCGCTCGACGACGGCGGCACGAGCGTGCAGCTCGCCTCGAGCGCTGGCGTCACGCTGCACTGGCGCGCGCTCTAGGCGTTCACTTGACGCTGAACGGGATCGAGAGCGTCGCGCTGCCGATGGTCGCGGAGATGGTGCCTTTGCCTGGGGCCTGCTTCGACACCGTGACGATCTCGTCGTGATGGTGCGACTCGAGCTTCACGAGGCCCGCCGGTGACGGCGTGAGCTGCGCCGCTCCGCCGATCGCCTTCGAGCCGTCGGCCATCGTGATCACGACGGCGAACGAGACGTCGAGGCCGGTGACGTCGACGCTCGCCACCGGATCCGCGACGATGCCCTGAGACAGCGCGATCTCCGACTTCGCGGCCGCCCGAGCCGCGTCCGACTCCGCCGACGACATCGGCGCCAGGTGAAGCGCGATCGATGTCGCCTTCGTGACGTCGGCCACCGTGAACACGCCCACGCGCGTGAGCGGGCCTGCCGTCATCGTCACGTGCGCCGTGCCGGCATGCGCCGCCGTGAGCGTCTGCGCGCGCCCGTCACTCATGTCCGAGGTCAGGGCGAACGCGTCGGAGTCGGTGGTCCACGTCACCGCGCCGTCGAAGGCAACCTCGCGTCCGTTGAACGCCGGCCACGCGCCGACGACGAACGCGGCGCCGGGCAACGACGCAAAGAGGAGATGGTCCACGTCGATGTCCGGTGCCGACAGCGCGATGCCCACTGACGCGGTATCGGCGAACGTCATCGGATAGCTCCCCGACAGCGCACCCGCCTGCGAGTTGTTCACCCGCACGTTGACGTTCGTCGCCTGCGCCTTCGTCGGCGTGATGCGGAACGTCCCCGGATGATCGGCGGCCGGCTCCGCGGTGCAGGCGTCGCCGTCACAGCTCGCCGACAGCGCCGTCGTGTTGCCGTGGGTGCCCGGCGCCTCGAGCGCATCGGTCTGGACGAACGGCGTCAGCAGGAACGGCACGCCGACGATGGCGCTCTCGGCGATGCCCAGAGGCGAGCTCGTGACGTACGTGATCGCCGAGCGAACGTTCGAGGACGACGACGTGCTCACGCACCCCGCGACCGCGGACACTGCAACGGCGAGAGTGAGAGCAGCGGCACGCGGTCTGACCATGCGCGGACGCTAGCACCTCGAAGACGCAGGACAAGGCGCACCAACGCGCGACGCCGCCCGCCGGATCGCCGGTAATTGTTCTATTTTCGCAGGGAATTAAAGGGTGGATCTCTCTCCCCAGGTTGCAACCGCTCAGCACGAGCGTGCGTAGGTGGGATTGCAAGGAGGGCTCATGAAAGCCAATGCGAAGAGCAGGGCTCGCAGCCTAATCACTGTGGGGATCGTCATCGGAACCATCAGCGCGTCAGCCATCGTGGCAGCGTGCAGTTCGACCGATGCGAAGCAGCAAACGGACGACAGCAATGGACCGGCCGAGGGCATCGGCCTGAAGCAGATCGACTCGGTCGCCAACGCGCCCGAATCGGCCATGCCGATCGACGCAACCCCTTCTCCGGACGGAAAGGACGTTTACTTCATCGCTTTCTCGTCCCGTCTCGACGCCGACGGCATCCGCATGGAGCGCGTGCCGGCCATCTACAAGACGACGGCTGCGCCGGGCGCCGCGCAGCAGAAGCTGTTCGAGGGTTCGCCCCTCAACTCGCCCTTCGGCATCACGATCTCGGACGACGGACAGACCTTGTTCATCGCCGACTCGAGCGCCGACGGGAGCAGCGCGGATCCGGCCGTGGAGGGAGCCGACCGTAGCGACGGTCGCGTCTTCTCGATGAGCACGAGCGGCGGCACGCCGACGGCGCTCGCGGGAACCGAGGGCATCGCTCCTGCGGGCATCGAAGCGATGGGCGCCTCGCTCTTCGTGACGGGTCGCAAGGACGGAATGCCGGGCCTCTTCAAGACGGGCATCGGCGGCGGCGCCGTCTCGGCAGTGGCGGTTGGCGCTCCCTTCGCGGATCCCGGCGGCGTTGCCGTCGCCCGCGACGGTACGGCGTACGTGGTCGACACCGGCAGCTCGACGTCCAGCACCGCGGCGCTCGCCTCGGTGGTGAAGGTCACGGCCGACGGCAAGACCGAGATCATCCTCGACGGCATCTCCGTGGGTCACCCCGCCGGCATCGCGCTGGTCAACGACGAGAGCGCATTGCTCGTCAGCGCGCTCGACAACGCGCAGGGAACCGACCGCGTGTATCGCATCTCGCTCGGTGACCGCACGGTCACCCAGCTCAGCGAGAAGATCGGCGACTTCTACGAGTCCGCAGGTCTGCACCGCGCACGCAACGCCGAGGTGTTCGCCTGGGCAGACAGTCACGCGAACACGACCGGCACGGTCTACGTGCTGAAGCCGTAAGCGGCACGAAGCGCGGCAAAAATAGGCACTTCGGGGATATTCGGCGCGGCTCTCGCGCCTACTTCAAGAAAAGTTTTTTGGGAGGATCGATCATATGAAGGCTCGTCATTATCTCGCGGGTTCGCTCTCCGCTCTCGCGCTCACCGGCATCGTCTCGCTCGCCAGCGCGTCCAGCCACCGTGAAGCACCGGCCATCGGGTTCGACCCGGCGGCGGACAATACGGACGTCTGGGCCTGGGTGAACGACGGCCAGCACGACGTGCTCAACGTCGTCGCGTCGTACAACCCCCTCGAGGAGCCGTCCGGCGGCCCCAACTACAACAGCTTCTCCGACGACGTGCTCTACGAGGTCCACCTCACGCGCGGCAACAAGAGCCTCGACGACGTGGTCACCTACCAGATCCAGTTCTCGTCGACGGACATCCAGGGCGTCAACCCGGCCGATCTCTCGGCTCCGCTCGGCGGCGGCAAGGAGTTCTTCTCGCAGCTCACCGGCAAGAAGCAGACGTACTGGCTCACGAAGCTCACGCACGGCAAGGGCGGCTCCGTGAAGCGCGAGGTGCTCGGCACCGGGCTGCCGATCGCGCCGGTCAACATCGGACCGAACACGAACAAGATCGTCTACAACACGCCCAAGTACGACGCGGACTTCATGAAGAAGTTCATCAGCCCGCTCGGCTTCAGCGGCAACCAGGGCAAGGTCTGGGCAGGTCAGACGGATGACGGCTTCTACGTCGACATCGGCCGCATCTTCGACCTCGCGAACCTCCTCGGCGGCACCGCGCACGACAACGTCGCGGGCTACAACAACCACTCGATCGCTCTCCAGATCCCGACCGCGTCGCTCACGGCGGACGGTCAGGCCCCGAAGGCCGGCGCGAGCGATGCGAACACGGTCGGTGTCTGGGCCTCGGCCAGCCGTCGTCAGGTCCGCATCCTCCATCGCGGTGGCGGCGAGACGAACTACGGCTCGTGGGTCCAGGTCTCGCGCCTCGGCCTCCCGCTCATCAACGAGGCGGTCATCGGTCTCCAGGACAAGGACAAGTACAACCGTACGAAGCCCGCCAAGGACGTCGCCAACTTCGGCGCGTACTTCCTGAACCCGGTCATCGTCCGCGACGCGGAAGCGGTCGGCATCTACAAGGCGCTCGGCGTCCCGCAGTCGACGGTCGACGCGCTCAAGACGAACCGCCTCGACATCATCGACACGATCAACCTCCGCGCGTCGGGCCACGACATCCCGCTGACGGCGACGGGTGACGTCCTCCGCGTCGACCTCGGCCTCGACTCGCGCTTCCCCAACGGCCGTCCGATCCCGTACGGCGCGGCGCCCAACAAGGAGCAGGCGGACGTCACCGACGTGCTCCTCTCGGTGCTCCTCTCGAAGGGCACGGTCGCCGTGTCGGACGGCGCGCAGTCGAACGACGAGCCTTTCCTGAGCGAGTTCCCGTACCTGGGCGTCCCGCACGAGGGCTTCCAGGACGGCCACGGCAAGGCGGCTCCCTGAGCCTCGGATCCATCTTGCTTCAAGGCAGGTGAAGCGAGCTTGGCCCCCGCGAGAAATGGTTCTCGCGGGGGTTTTTCTTTGTGTGGTTTGGAGTATGGCAAGGTCATGAAACTAACTTCCTCGCTCGGGTCCGCCTTTGTTCTCGTCCTCGTTGGTTGCGGAGCGCCGGCTGCTCCGATCGCGACGCCGACGACGACCACCGCTGCACCCGCGTCTGCGCCCGCGCCGATCGAGACTGCGGCCGAAGTGCCCGCGCCGGTCGAAGCTGCGCCCGCAGCTCCGGTCGCCGAGGCTGTGGCCGAGAAGTGCGGCGAAGGCTGGGTGTGCGTGAAGATCAACTTCGCGACGCGCAAGGTCGAGAAGCGCGAGACGAAGCTGATGGGCGACCCGAAGATCGAGTCGACCTGGTCGAAGATGAGTGACGGCCGCCCCGCGACGTTCGACGATTTCTCGAAGGGCCCCGTGGAGCTCACGCTCCGCCGCAAGTCGAGCGACAAGAGCGAAGTGGTCGTGAAGGCCAAGGGCGGCGGCGAGATCGTGATCGATCGCCACGACGGAACCACCCAGGACTTCACGCACATCGGCACGATCGCCACCGAGCAGGACGGCGCGCTCCTGATCGACATGCGTTACATGCGCTGAGCGCCCTCCGGCGCGGAGGCGTGACGATTCGGGTCCGAATCGTCGGCAAGGCCGCGAGATCGCGTGAGCGCCTGACGATTCGGGTCCGAATTGTCGGCAAGGCCGCGAGATCGCGTGAGCGCCTGACGATTCGGGTCCGAATCGTCGGCGATTTGTGGGCGATCCACCCCTCGCGCCCGCGCGTAGGTCCGGCATGACGCGCTCCTGCCTGACCGTCGCTCTTCTCGCTGCTCTTTCCGTGTCGGCCGCCGCCGGTTGCTCCGAGCGGAGCTCTGCGAAGGCCGAGCCCGTCGTTGCTGCGACAGCCGCCGCCGCTGCGCCCGCTGCGCCCGCTGCGCCCACTGCGCCGGCCGCCGATGCCGATGCGAAGCTTCCCGTGAACCAGCGCCTCGCGCTCGCGCCGAGCGGCGGCGCCACGCAGTCCGACAAGTCGGTCGCGGAGGCGCAGAAGGTCGTTCGCGAGAACCGCGCGAAGGACGACCTCTGGATCATGCTCGGTCGCGCGTGGGTCCGCAAAGCACGCGAGAGCGCCGACCCCGGCTTCTACTTGAACGCCGACGCCTGCGCGGAAGTGGTGCTCGAGCGCAGCCCCGATCAGAAGCTCGCGCTCGATCTGCGCGGGCTCGTGCTCCTCAACGGACACAAGTTCGACGACGCGCGCGCGCTCGCCGTGCAGGTCACGAGCCGTCATCCCGAGGACCCCATGGCGTGGGGCACGCTGAGCGACGCGTACCTCGAGATGGGTCGCTACGACGAGGCGACGGATGCGGCGCAGACCATGATCGACCTCAAGCCCAACCTTCCTTCGTACAGCCGCGCATCGCATCTCCAGTGGCTGCGCGGTGACGTGGCATCGGCGAAGGAGACCGTTCGTCGCGCGCTCGACTCCGGCCGCGCTGCCAAGAGCGATCCCGAGCCCGGCGCGTGGGTATTCGTGCAGGCCGCGACGATGTTCTGGCACGAGGGCGACTTCGACGGCGCCGACGCCGGCTTCGACAAGGCGCTCGATCGGATCTCCGACTACG
>JAXDMI010000709.1:0-8088 GCA_034666145.1 Myxococcales bacterium
TGTCCCTCGTGACGCCAGCCGCGAGAGCGCCGGCGCGACGCGGGCGTCGAGATGATCGGCACGTAGCGAGTCGGCCGCGAGGATGAGGATGTTGGGCCGGCGGTGGGCGGAGGAGGTTACCGGGGGTGTCGGCGGGAGGTCGGTTCCTGAACGAGCGAGCGGCGAGCGGACGATGCCGGACATGCCGGCCATGCCGGACACGTGAACGGCCACGGCCACGGCCACGGCCACGGCGGCGAGCGTGAGCGCTGGGGCTCGGCGTCCGACTGAAAGGATGCGTCGCGGACGTGCGTAGGCGGCCGCGCTGACGAGCGCGAGCGCGATGACTCCGTAGCGGCCCAGCACGTCGGTCGCGAAGACCTGCACAGTGCGCGCGAGGCCGCCCGTCGCGTACCAGCGCGCGGCATAGAGCTGAGGGCTGTCGGCCATCGACCAGAGCATCAACGCGGCCTCGATGGCGAAGCACACGCAAACGTTCTCGAGCAGCACGAGCCATGCGCTCCGCGTGCGGCGGTCTACGAGCTCGGTCCGCGGATATCGCGCGCGCACCAGCAGCTCCGCGACGAGGCCCACGATCAGCCCCAGCGCGAGCGCCGTCGCGAGGATCCCGATCTGCATCCGCGTCACTTCGGACGCGAAGCGATGCTCGACGAAGCTCTCCACCGCATCCGCGCGTCGCAGGTCACCGAGATCGTGATCGTCGGCGCTACCGCGTTGCCCCGCCCACACGGCGAGACCCATCACGACGAGCGCGCCCGCGAACGGCGGCGCGGCGACCACCGCGCGCACCGCACGCACCGCGCTCCTCATCGACGTTTCAGCCACCCGGCCGTCACCTTCGAGAGCGGACGCGGTCCGGGATCGACCGGATCGAATCGCGCCGCGAGATCCGCGACCGTGCGGCCGTGCCGCGCGATCTCCGCCTTCGGTCCGGAGCGCACCGCCTCACCCGCGGGTCCGCTCGCGCGATCGCAGAAGAACGTGCGACATCCGAACGGACGCGACGCGTACACGAGGCACTTTCCCTCGTCGGACAGCAGCGTGCATCGTCGCTCGTCCTCGCCGCGTGCGCCGCTGACCACCGGAAGCGAACGACGCTTGGGCAGCCCTCCACGCGCGCGGACCGCACGCTCGAGCTCGGCGATCTCGACCGAGGTGGGATACGGCTCGCGACCCGTCACGCCGAAGCGACAGCAATCCGTGCTCGAGTCACACGTCCAACCCGCGAGCAGCGCATCGACCTCTGCATAGACGCCGCGCAGCTTTTCCAGGGCGTTCGCGCCTGCCGCACCCGAGCCGGGATCGAGGGAGCTCTGCCGTCCTGGTCCGCGCCGCACGGCTCGTCCTTACGCCTCCGGGTCCACGAGGGCAAACCGCGCGCGCGTCCCGCAAAAGCCGATATCCTCCTTACGTGGCCTCGGCTGCATCGCGACCGCGTCTCCGTCCCATCGAGACCATCATCGTCCCCGATCGCCGCCTCGGCCGTGCGCTGATGCTCCGCGACACGCAGGGCGTAGCCAAGACCCATGCCGTTCTGCCGATGGACCTCGTGCCCGTCGTCGCGCGCTTCGACGGCGCCCGCACGTGCGAGGAGATCGCGAAGGACGCCTCGAAGGAGGTCGGCGAGCGTATCTCCGTCGATCTCGTGGTGCGACTCGCCACCGAGCTCGAAGAGGGGCTCTTCGTCGAGGGCGCGCCGTATCGCCGGGAGCGCGCGCGCATCGAGCGCGAGTTCGCCGACGCGGACGTGCGCCCCGCGTCGCATGCCGGCGGCGCGTATCACGGCGACGCGAAGAAGCTTGCAGACTACATCCAGAAGGAATGCTTCGGCCGCACCAGCGGCAGCAACGGCGGCGGTCGCCTCCTCGGGCTCGTCGCTCCGCACATCGATCCGTGGCGCGGCGCTCGCTGCTACGGCGAGGCCTACGGCGTGCTGGGGCAGGCACTCCCCGCCGACGCCGACACGTTCGTCCTCTTCGGTACGTCGCACGCGCCGATGCGCGAGCCGTTCGCGCTCTGTCGCAAGGCATTCGACACGCCACTGGGCCGCCTCGAGGCCGACAAGGAGTCGATCGACACCATCGCCGCCGCGTGCGACTTCGATCCGTACGCCGATCAGTTCAATCACAAGCGCGAGCACTCGCTGGAGTTCCAGGCGGTCTTCCTCCGGCATCTGCTCGGCGACCGACCGGCGCGCATCATCCCGGTGCTGGCGGGCCTGGGCGACCAGCAGTCGAACGGCAAGAGCCCGACCCACTCGCGCGCCGTCGAGAAGTTCCTCCAGGCCGTGCGCAAGGTCGTCGACCTCAAGCGCGCGGTGGTCATCGCCGGCGCCGATCTCGCGCACGTGGGCCCGCGCTTCGGCGACGCGAAGCCCTTCGACGAGGGCGAGCGACGCGCGCTCGACGAGACCGATCGCGAATCGCTCGATCACGCGACGCGCGGCGACGCCGAGGGCTTCTGGAAGCACGTCGCGGGCGATCTCGAGACGCGTCGCGTGTGCGGGCTCGCGCCGATCTATTCGCTGCTCAGGACCATCGCGAGCGGCAGCCACGGCTCGCTCCGGCACTACGAGCAGAACGTCGATCCCGACGAGGGCTCGATCGTGAGCCACGCGGCGCTGGGTTTCTACGGGTGACGCGCGCGGCGCGGCTCGCTAGAAGGTCGTGATCGCATGATCCCTCCCCTTCCCCCGCCGCGTGGTCCCGGTCAGGACGGCGGCACGGCCTCCATTCCGCCGCGCTACGAGGACATCACGCAGGACGGGCGCATCCAGCTCACGGCGATGATGCCCGGGCTCGGCGCTGCCGTGTGGCGTGCGCTGCTCGCGCAGGTGCCCGCCATCGAGATCTTTCGCGAGCAAGGCATCCTCCCGATCTTGAGGAGGCTCGCTGCCGTCGCCGAGGACCGTCCCGTGTCGGTGAACGGCTCGATCCACTACACGGGCTCGTTCCGCTTCGCGCGCGAGAAGGACGGCGATCGCCTCTTCGCGAACATGTGGGTCGAAGCCCATGCGCGGGTCGGTACGACGAACGGCCCGCGCCCCGCGAAGGATGCGCCGCGCGAGCTGCTCGGGCGCATCTTCGCCGAGCACGTGCTCACGCGTCCGTTCGCGGCGCCGTCGGAGCGTCGCGTGACGCGCCTCGACGGTCCGGGCCTTCCGCCGATCCCCGAGGACGAGCACGTCTTCGAATCGGCCGAGGCGCTGATCGCGAGCGCAGGCGGTCCGCTCGAAGACTCGGGCGACTTCCCGTTCGGCATGATGCACACCGACTCGAACCAGCACGTGAACTCGCTCGTGTACCCGCGCGTCTTCGAGGAGGCAGCGCTGCGCCGACTCGTGCATGATACACGCATCGTGAATGTGCCCAAGCCGCACGAGCTCCTGGCGCGAGCCGTGGAGCTGCGCTGGCGGAAGCCGTTCTTCGCGGGAGAGCGCGCCACGATCGGCATGCGCTTCGCCGAGGGCGGAGGCGGAGGCGACGGCTCGCCCGGCGCGCGCGTCGCTGCGGTCGGCGCTTTCTACCGCGAAGATGCGCCCGAGAAGCCGAGCAGCGCGGTCAAGATGCTCTTCCGCTGAGCCTTCCGCGTGGGGCGCGCCTCCCCTACGCTGGGGTCGGATGAGGGCGGCTCTCTTTCGCGTTGCGCTCGTCGCGCTCGTCGCGCTGCCCGCCTGCGGTGAAGCCCGCTTGCCTGCAGCAAGGGCGACGCTGGCAGCCGACGTACCGGATGACGCGTCCGCCTCGCCGGCACCGTCGGCGTCCGCCGTGCCAGCCGCGCCGCCGTCACCGGTGTCGTCGAGCGCGATGCCGCCGCCGACCCCCAAGAAGGCGGGCTGCCTCGACTCGACGCGCGGCGCCAAGCACACGTTCGTCGGCAAGCTCGAGAAGCATCCGGACGGCTCGGGCGCGGTGCGTGTGCGCCTGGCAAAGAAGGTCTGTTTCTCGGGCGGCCGCTTCAGCCAGGGCGAGACCGACGAGGTGATCCTCGACATCGACGACTACAAAGCGAAGCCGCTCCTCGCGAAGAAGGTGAAGGTGAGCGGGACGAGCCAGGACTTCGCGCCGCTCGACCGTCATGCCTACGTCATGCGCCTGGAGGTCACCTCGCTCGTTGCATCGAAGTAGCGCGATGCCAAAACGCGCGACGAAGCTGAACCTCTCTGCGGTTCCGGCCGTTGGTAGCGAGGTGAACGAACGCGAGGTGCTCCCGGATTTCGGCAACAACGAGGTCGATGCGCTGCTGGCAGACGAAGCGCGCCGTGGCGCACGGCTCGTGGCGGCGTTCCCGATGGTGACGCTCGGCGTGATCTGGTTCGTCCTCGGAGACGCGACGCACGCGCTCGGTGTGCGGGTGGCGTTCTGCGTGACCATCGCGCTCGTCCTCGCGCGATGGGCGGTCCTCTGGGCGATCTCGACGCCGCATACCCGAGCGGCGGCGTGGGCCAATCGGAACCGCGTCCTCCTCCTCTCGGCGTGGGGAGCGAGCGCAGGCTTTGCCGCGATCCACGTCACGGCGGGACCGTACCTCGGCTCCGTCCAGCTGCTGACGCTGTCCATCATCTCGACGGCGATGTGTGCGCTCGGCGTCCTGAGCGCGGCGTCGAGCCTCCTCACCTACGCGGGATGCGTGTCGATCATGCTGCTCCCGCTCGCGATCGTGATCCAGGAGCATGGGGATCGGTCGCTCGTGCCCGTCGTGCCCGGCATGCTCGCGTTCTTCGTGGTCGCCCTGACCATGATCGCGAGGAAGAACAACTCCTCGGTCCGCGAGAAGACGCTCCTCTCGATGAAGGTGCGCGACTTCGGGTTCCGCGACGCGCTGACGGGCCTGCGAAACCGGGCGTTCGTCGAGCTGTTCACGGACCAGCGCGCGCGTCAGCTCGTGGGCCAGTGGCAGAACGAAGGTCGGCGCAAGCCGGCGGCCGCCAAGAGCCTCGCGCTCTTGCTCGTGGACCTCGACCACTTCAAGAAGGTCAACGACAAGCACGGTCATGCGGCGGGCGATCAGGTGCTGACCGCGTTCGCGAAGGTGGCGCAGTCCTCGGTACGGGCGGGAGACATCGTCGCGCGCTGGGGCGGCGAGGAGTTCCTGGTGGTGATGGAGGTCGACGACCGCGCATCGGCGCACGTGGTGGCGGAGCGGCTCCGCGAGACGGTGGCGAAGACGCCGGTGACCGACAGCGCGGGCCGCACGATCGACGTCACGTGCTCGATCGGCGCGTGCCTCTTCCCCTTCGACCCGGCGCGCGCCGACGAGCTGACGTGGCAAGAGACGATGGAGCTCGCGGACGGCTCGCTCTATCGCGCGAAGTCGAAGGGCCGCAACCGCACGGTGTGGGCAAAGCCCGACCCCGACTTCTCGCCGCGCCAGATCCTGGAGCACGAGCGCGACGACGACGCGACGACCGCGGTCTTCCGCAAGGCGGCGTGAGCCGTTACGGCCTCGGCCACGCGTGCTAGATCGAAGCGCGATGGCGCTGAAGAAGCCGCGAAAGCCCGTCGGAGTCGCGCCGACCCTGCTCCTCGAGCAGGTCATGAGCACCGCGCCGTGGTCGATGACGCTCGAGCCCCCGCTCGCCAGTGCCGCCGTTCTCCGGAGGGCGCCCGAGATCGAGAAGCAATGGCGCGCCAACGGCGGAGGCGAGGACTACCTGGTCGCGCTGCTCGCTGCGCATTACACGACGGTGGCCACGTTCTGTCCCACCGACGTCGACGCGCGCATCCGGGAGCACGCGTGGGCGCCGCTCTCGAAGGAGCGGCTGGCGTCGGCGGTCTCGCGCGTCGAGGAGGTGGCGAGCTGGCCGGTGCCTCCCGTCTCGGCGCGGCACGTCGTCATCGACGGCGAGGTGCTCGCCGGTCATCAAGGCGAGTGGTTCAGCGTCATGGCGGGCGCGCTCGGCCGTGCGCTCGCGCTGTCCGACCGAGCCATCGTCGACCGAACCACCTCGTGGATCGAGGCCGAGCTCGCGCGCGAGGCCAAGCTCGTCACGCGCGCGCGCAAGAAAGGGAGCGATCAGGAGCTCCTCTCGGTGGTGACGACGGTGGCGCACAACCTCGGTGATCTCTCGCGCGTCGTCGACACGTGGCTCCCTGCCCATCAGGACTCCGAGCTCGGACGTCGCTACCAGCGGCTCGGCCACGAAGACGGCGCGCGCTTCGACGGCGCATTCGTCTTCGCGGGCGAGCTCAACAAGCGGCTCATGGCGAAGGAGAATCACCGCTTCCTCCCGCTGCGGCAGCCGAAGGCGCTCCGTCGCGAGCGCGCGTTCCTCTTGCCGTTCGGTCCGTATTTCTACGACTGGGGGCGCCTCATCGGGAGCACGAAGCTCCTCACCGACGAAGAGCGCGCCGAGATCCTGCTCGCGCTCCTGCGCGTGCACGAGATCCGCGCCGAAGAGCACGGCTGCTTGCGCGCCATCGCCGGCATGCATTCGGCCTTCGACGGCGGCGTGGAGAAGCTCGCTCGCCTCTTGCCCTCCGAGCGGAGCGCGTCGCTGAAGCGCGGCGGCGTGCAGCTCGCGCTGCGCCAGACCGAGAAGAGCTTCTTGGCGAAGCTCCACGCCGACGTGGAGCGCTGAGCGACCTGCGCGACCTGAGCGACCGGAGCGCTCAGGTCCTGATGCTGGAGCGAACGGCGTCGA
Source organism: Myxococcales bacterium (assembly GCA_034666145.1). Lineage (GTDB taxonomy): Bacteria > Myxococcota_A > Polyangia > Polyangiales > Polyangiaceae > Labilithrix. Next base: position 6,644 of record JAXDMI010000709.1, read on the forward strand.
AGACTTCCTGCGCGCGCGCGGCGCATGCATCCCAGTCGACGTTGCGCTTGTCCGCGACGTTGTAGTCGGGCTTGGCGATCTTCCCCGGCGCGAGCAAGAAGAGCGGCGCGAGCAGCCCTTCGAGCAGCATCACGGTGACCTCTTCGTTGTCGCTCTCGGCATCGCTGACGGTCGTGGGCCCCGGACCGAGCCCGAAGTTCATGCGACCGCGCCGCTCCTTCGGCGCGACGAGCCAGTGACAGACGTCGTGGAGGAGCTTCTCGGTGTCGCAGCCGTGGTCGAAGCCGAGGTGGAACGCGCGCCCGTCGTAGCCGACCGGCTGCGCGAAGAACGGCGCGTTTCCCTGCGCGTTTCCGGAGAGCGTGACGACGCGAACGCCCTTGCCGGTGGTGGCGCAGGCCCATCTTCGAAGCTCTTCCCAGCGCGTGCCGCAGGGCACACGGGCCTTCGGATCGAGGCAGCAGGGGTGGCGATTTGGTTCCACGACGGCGAGCTGTCCTAGTAGACGTCGTCTGCATGTCGCGCAAGTCCGGTCCGTCGATCGTCTCCGTCGACATCGTGCTCTCGCCGCGCAAGGCGACCGTCGACAGCGAGGTGAAGACCGCCGCCGCTCGCGCCGCGAAGATCGCCTACGCCGACGTTCGCGACCTCCGCGTGGTCAAGCGATCCATCGATGCACGCGGCCGCGGGCCTCGGGTGCAGCTTCGCGTGGAGCTCTCGACCGGTGCGCCCTTCGATCCGCCGGTCACGACGCCCCCCGAGCTGCCCGACACGCGGACGAAGCCGGTGGTGGTGATCGTCGGCGCGGGTCCAGGCGGGCTCTTCGCGGCGCTTCGTGCCATCGAGCTCGGTCTTCGCCCCATCGTCGTCGAGCGCGGAAAGGACGTGCGCGCGCGGCGCCATGATCTCGCGGCCATCACGCAGCGCGGCGTCGTCGACCCGGACAGCAACTACTGCTTCGGCGAAGGCGGCGCCGGCACGTACAGCGACGGCAAGCTCTACACGCGGAGCGGCAAGCGGGAGGACATCGCGCGCATCCTCGCCACGTTCGTGGCCTATGGCGCGAGCCCCGACATCCTCGTCGATGCGCATCCTCACATCGGCACGAACAAGCTGCCCGAGATCATCGCCGCCATGCGCGAGGGCATTCTCCGGGCGGGCGGCGAGGTGCGCTTCGGCGCGCGCGTGACCGGTCTGGTCGTGAAGGACGGGAGCATCCGCGGCGTGACGCTCCGCGACGGAACCACCATCGATGCCACGCGCGTGGTGCTCGCGACCGGGCATTCGGCGCGCGACATCTTCGAGATGCTGGCTGCGCAAGAGATCGCGATCGAGCGAAAGGACTTCGCGCTCGGGGTTCGCGTCGAGCATCCGCAGTCGATGGTCGACGAGCTCCGCTATCGCACGAAGGAGCGCGGCGCGTATCTGCCCCCGGCGAGCTACTC
>JAXDMI010000710.1:0-7082 GCA_034666145.1 Myxococcales bacterium
CGCGACCCAGGCGCGCGGCGCAAAGACCACGTATTCCGCAACGGCGAAGGTCACCACGGGTGACGTCGTCGAGCATCCGAAGTTCGGCGCGGGCGTCGTGCTCGGTGTCGAGCCGGGCCGCGCGCACATCCTCTTCGAGAGCGGCGCGAGAAAGCTCGTCGCCGGCTGACCTAACCTCCGGCCCCTCTCCCGGAGCGCGAGAGGGGAGCGAGAAAAATCAGTCCGTCTGCTCTTCGACGAGCAGACCTTCGAGATGCGCGGTGTCGTTCCACGCGTGGAGGCGCAGTCGGCCTCGTGAGTCGTGCTCGACGATGGTGAGGCCGCAATTGCCGACGCCGGCGAGCGCGCGCAGCCCCTCGGCGTTCACGCCGAGCAGCTTCGCGACGTAGCTCTTGATGGAGCCACCATGCGAGACCACGAGGATCGGATCGCGTGCGTCCATCGCGACGATGCGTGCCACCGCCTTCTCGATGCGGGTGGCGAGCTCGGCGTACGTCTCGCCGCCGCCGCGCCGGAGATCGACGCCGGCCGACCACGCCGCCCACTCCTCGGGATAGAGCTCGGCGATCTCCTCGTGGCTCTTGCCGGTCCAGCGTCCGACGTCGACCTCACGGAGGTCCGGGTCGACCGAGTGAACGACGTCGCAGGCGAGCCCGACGATGCGGGCGGTCTCCTCGGCACGCTGGAGGTCGCTCGCCACGATGGTGGTGATGCGCGCCTTCTTCATGCGCTCGGCGAGGCGCCCGGCCTGAGCTCGACCACGCGCGTTGAGGCCTTTGCCGCCTTGCCCCTGGAAGACCAGGCGGGCGTTGTCGTCGGTCTCGCCGTGTCGAGCGAAGTAGAGGAGGGTCATGGCGGGGGTCCCCCGGGCCGAAAACGGTCCTGAGCGGGGCAGTAACCTTGCGGAATCGCTTTCGTTTGAGAAAGGCTTGCGGGATGGGGCAGGCGCGACTAGTTTTCGCTCCCCCTCCGCGACCGGGTCTTTTCGCCCGGCCGTACAGCGAACGAGAGCATGCCATGGCGCGCGTCACCGTCGAAGACTGTCTGGAACGTGAAGAGAACCGGTTCGCGCTGGTCATCCTTGCAGCCCGTCGCACCCGCCAGCTGATGAAGGGCGCCGCGCCCCTCGTTCACTCGAAGAACAAGGCTGCCGTCACGGCGCTCCGCGAGATCGCGACCGGCAAGGTCCACTTCGATCGCACGAGCAACGAGGTCGTCCAGGAATGGATCGACCACGTCGCGCGCACCGGCATCTACTGATCCGCTCCTGACCGCGTCCCATGAAGCGGGACCGCGAGCTCGAAGCCGGGGCGAAGGCCCACTTCGACGACCCCGCGTATTACGCACAAAGCTATGCGACGCGTAAAGACGACGTCGCGTACTACGCGCGCGTCGCGTCGAAGCACGACCGCGTCCTCGAATATGGGATCGGCAACGGTCGCATCGCCGTTCCGCTCGCCCGCGCGGGCATCGAGGTGGTTGGCATCGACCAGTCGCGCGCGATGCTCGCGGACCTGCGCGCGCGCCTGAAGCGACAGCCTGCCGAGCTCCGCGAGCGCATCACCACGCGCGTCGGCGACATGCGGAGGGTCCGGCTCGGGAAGCGATTTCCGCTCGTCATCTGCCCTTTCAACACGGTCCTCCATCTCTATACGCGGCAGGACATCGAGCAGTGGCTCGACCGCGTTCGGGAGCACCTCGAGCCGCACGGTGAGCTCGTTCTCGACATCTCGATGCCCATCATCGAGGACCTCGCCGACGAGCCGGGCACGTCGTATTCGATGCGGCCGTTCGTGCATCCCACCGCGGGGCTCGTCGGGTATCGCGAGACGTTCGACTACGACCGCGTGCGGCAGATCCTCTTCGTCGGCATGTGCTTCGAGCCGAAGAAGGCCGGCGAGGCCCCCTTCATGGTGCCGCTCGCGCATCGCCAGTACTTCCCGCGCGAGTTCGAGACGCTGCTCCACTACAACGGCTTCGAAGCGACCGCGGTGTACGGCGACTTCCAGGGCGGGCCGCTCGTGCAGTCGTCCGACACGATGATCTGGCACGCGCGCAAGAGGCGGAAGTGAGCGTCGTCGAGGGCCTGGAGCGCGTTCGCGAGCGCATCCATCGCGCGGCGACGGCGGTGGGGCGTGATCCCGCCGAGGTGCGCCTCGTCGCGGTGTCGAAGACGAAGCCGGCGTCGGCGATCCGCGAGGCCTACGCGGCGGGGCAGCGCGACTTCGGAGAGAACTACGCCCAGGAGCTCGTCGAGAAGGCCGCGGAGCTGTCGAACCTCGCCGACCTCCGCTGGCACTTCATCGGTCATCTCCAGAGCAACAAGGCGCGACTCGTGGCGCGCGTGGTGAACGTCGTCCACACCGTCGACGGTCCGTCACTCGCACGCGAGCTGGGGAAGCGTTTCGCGGCGGCGAGCGAGACACGCGGCGAGAGCGGCGCGCGGTTGCCGGTGCTCGTCGAGGTGAACGTCGGCGGCGAGGCGCAAAAGCATGGGGTGTCGCCCGCTGACCTCCGCGACGTCCTCGAGGCGATCGATCGCGAGCCCGCGCTCGCGCTGCGCGGCTTGATGACGATCCCGCCCAACGATCTCGAGGCGGCACGGCGCGCGTTCGAAGCCCTCGCATCGCTCCGGCAGGCGCACGGCGGCACGGCGCGTCTCCCGGAGCTCTCCATGGGTATGAGCGAGGACCTCGAGATCGCGGTCGCATGCGGCGCGACGCTGGTACGCGTCGGCAGCGCGATTTTCGGCTCGCGGTAGGTCGCCTATGGCGCGTCGTGCCGTGCACGACGACTCGTTCCGGGCTGCTACCGCTTGCGCCAGCGCGCGAACGTGTCGCGAAGGCGCGTGAGCGTGCTCATGCGGACCCGACCGGCGCGGATGCGCGCGGCGAGCGCGCGGTTGGCTTCGTCGGTGGCGTCGAGCGCGAGGGAGCGATCGATGGCGCCGAGCGCCTCGTCACGCTTTCCCGCCGCGAGGAGCGCCGTGGCGAGCACCGCGAGCGTGCGCGCGGTATCGCCGTCGAGCTCGCAGGCGCGACGAGCGTGCGAGAGCGCAGCATCGGGATCCTCGAGCGCGACGTGCGCCGCGACAATCTCCATGTGTGCCGCCGTGCACCCAGCCGAGACGCGAATGGCCTCGCCGAAGGCGTCGCGCGCGGCGCGCCATCGCTCGAGGCGACGCTCCGCGATGCCCACCGCGAAGTATGCCGCCCACGCCGCGTGCTCGAGAGCGAGCTTGCGCGCACGCGTCGCGATCGTGTCGAGGTCCTCGGTGGGCGCTTGGTACGCCGCGCGGAGCACCGCATCGATCTCGAGCGACGCCTGCGGATCCTCGAGCGCGAAGCGCGCACGCTGCGCCTCCGCGGCGAGGGACGACGCCGGAGCGAGCTCTTCGACGTGCCCGAGACGGCGAACCGCGGCGAGCTTGTCGCCGGTCTGCGCGAGCGCACGCGCCAGAACGAGCGTCGCCCACGCGTCGTTCGGGACGCGCTCGACCAGCGCATGCGCGAGCTTGCCGACGCGTGCCGCGCGCGCGATGCCTTCCGGCTCCGCGGCGAGCGAGAGCTGGATGGCGCGCTTGAGGACATCGGGATGCGCGGGGCCACGCACGAGCGCATCGTCGACGAGGCGCGTGGCGGCGACGGCATCGCGCCGCTCCATCACGAGCGATGCGAGGTTCGTGAACGCCGGCGGATAGAGCGGACGCTGCGGGTCTTGCTCGAGGACCATGCGCCATGCGCGCTCTGCGTCGTCGTGATTGCCACGCTCGGCGAGCACGATGCCGCGCTCGGTGTTGAGCAGCGGATCATCCGTGCCGCGCAGGAGCCCGTCCTCGATGGCGAGTAGCGCGCCCGGAAGATCGCCGCGCGAGCGACGCGCCTCGGAGAGGAGCGCGTAGAGACGCGGGCGCTCGGGATCGATCGCGAGCGCCTCGAGCGCGCGCAGCTCGGCGTCCTCGCCCTTGCCCACGCGGAGCGTCAGCGCGGCGATGGCCTCGATGAGGTCGGCGTTGGCCGGCGCATCCGTGGTCGCGCGCACGAGAGCGCGCAGCGCAGCCTCGGCGAGCTTGCGATCGGCGGGCATGAAGGTGGCGACGTCGAGCGCGAGTGACGCGAGACGGCTCGCAGGGAACCGCGCATCCGGCGCGTCGCCGATGGCGCGGCCGAGATGGACCATCGCCGCGAGACGATCGTGCGGCCCGCCGCGCAGCGGGTCATGGAGCGCGCAGCGCTCGGCGCGAAGGACGCTCTCGAGCGCCTCCCACGAGAGATCGCCGATGTCGCGCACGGTGCCGAGCTGCGACGTCGAGGTGTCGAGCTGCGCCCAGAGCTCGTCGAGCGCTGCGAGGAGCGCGCGACCCGCATTTTCCCCGTCGACGTGGGCCTCGACCTTGGCGCGGGTGCGCCCGTCCTTGGCCTCGAAGACGAGCAGCTGGATGAGGCCGCGGCCGTCGGTGGGCGGCTCGAAGGCGCCCGTGACGACGAAGCTGACGCCGCTCGGCTCGTTGCTCGATCCGGTGAGATCTTTCCACGCGCGCGGGGGCACGAACGCCTCGACGGGGCCGGTCTCGGTCCGCGTGTCGATCGATTCGCCGTCGTCCTCGCCGTCGTCCTCGCCGTCGTCGTCGTCGTCGTCGTCGCGAGCACGCGGAGGCCGAGAGCTACGCGCGCGCGCCGTCGCCGTGGGCTGGCTGGAGAGGAGCTGCGCGAGCGCCACGCTCTCGCCGTCGATCTGCGCGAAGCTATGAACGAGAGCTGCGAGGCCGAGACCCAATCCACGTCCGTCGTCGGGGACTCCGAAGGGAATGACAACGGCGCGCGGACTCGGCATCACTTAACCTCATGCCGTGAGCTGGCCCGGATCACAAGCTGTGCGATCGATCGATCGACGCAACTCGTCTTTCGGTTGCTTTCACTCGCTTCGAATCAACGACTGCCTTGACGGGGATTGAAATTGAGTCTCGCGATCACGAAGCCGGTTCCATTCGGCGGCGCAGCGAAGCGAAGGCTCTCCAGCTCGTGAGCCGCACACGCCAGGATCGACTGCTCGCCGCTCCAAGGATCGACGTGCGCCTTCGTGACTCGACCATCTGCGCCGAGCGTCATCGTGAACGTCCCGGTGGCCTGCACAGGCCGCAGATCGCGGCGCGCTTGCTGCTCGCAGGCGTGCAGACCGGGCCGCGCCGCCTCCATCACGATGTACGCGCGCGCCGTGTACGACTCGTTGACCGTTCCCGAAGACCGGCGCACGCCGTCCCGTGACGTGAACGCCGCGGGGATGAGCACGGTGTCCGAGCCGGCTGCCGGCGGCGGAAAGCGGAGGCGCGCTGCTGCCGCCTTCATGCACGCGATCGATTCGACGGCGATCTCGCACGCGGCGTGCTCCTCCACCTTCGCGACGTGACCGTCGCTGCCCACACGCAGGACGATGGCGACGCGTCCCTCTTGCGCGGGATTCTGGACGAGGCCCTTCCGGTAGCAGGCGCGGAACTCGCGGTGCGTCGCCTCGATCGCCTGCTCGGTAGGCGTGCGATCCTGCGTGCGCGTGATGAAGTCCGAGTCCACCGTCTCGGGTGCTCCGGCGTCGGCGACGGGCGGCGGCGACCATGCCGTGGGCTGCGGAAACCAAGGCTGCCCGAGCTCGCCGGGAGGCGGACACGCCGCGAAGCGGTCGATGCCGACGGCGCGGATCTCGAGCTCCGAGATCTCGGCGACGGGCGTGCGGCCCTTCGACGGATCGATGGGAACCATTCCCGCCTGATCGCCACCGCAGCTCGGCAACGTCGCAGCGAAGAGCGTCGTCGTCGCGAGCGCGACCACGGCGAGAGCCCGAGCATTCATGGTCAGTCGCGGCATGGCAGGCGCGCGAAGGATACACGCGTTTCTGCTACGGTCGCCACGTGGCACGCTCCCGTGGCAGCAAGGGCGGCTTCGAACCGGGCCAGCCGAGCACGCTCTTCGCGGCGGCAGCGCGACGTGAAGCGGTGAGCACGGGCGCCGTTCCTCTCGCGGAGCGCATGCGTCCGGCGCGCATCGAGGACTATCTCGGGCAGGCTCACCTCGTCGGACCGGGAAAGCTCCTCGCGAACGCCATCGACAAGGATCGCGTGCCGTCGATGATCCTCTGGGGTCCGCCGGGCGTGGGCAAGACGACACTCGGCAAGGTCATCGCCGCGCGCACCAAGTCGGTCTTCGTGGCGTTCTCGGCGGTGCTCGGCAGCATCCAGGAGCTGCGCGACATCGTCGCTGCCGCGAAGGAGCGTCTCGACTATCGCGGCGAGCGCACCATCGTGTTCGTGGACGAGATCCATCGCTTCAACAAGTCGCAGCAGGACGCGTTCCTCCCGCACGTCGAGGCCGGCACCATCACGCTGATCGGCGCGACCACGGAGAACCCGTCGTTCGCGGTCAACGCGGCGCTCCTCTCGCGATGCAAAGTCTTTCGCCTCGAGGCGCTCGGCGAGGAGGCGCTCGTCTCGATCCTCGAGCGTGCGCTCGGCGATCACGAGCAAGGCCTCGGCGGCGGCGACATCAGCGCCGACCCCGAGGCGATTCGCACCATCGCGAGACTCGCGCGCGGAGATGCACGACGCGCGCTCTCGGTGCTCGAAGCGGCCGCCGAATATGCGCGCTCGCGCGGGCAGACGGCGATCACCACCGAGACGCTCGCAGCCTCCGAAGAGAGGGCGCCGCTCCTCTACGACAAGGCCGGTGAGGAGCACTACAACGTCATCAGCGCGTTCATCAAATCGATGCGCGGCTCCGATCCCGATGCTGCCGTCTACTGGATGATGCGCATGCTGGAGGCGGGCGAGGATCCGCTCTTCGTGCTCCGGCGCATGCTCATCTTCGCGAGCGAGGACGTCGGCAACGCCGACCCGCGCGCGCTCATCGTGGTCGCGAATGCGGACGCCGCGTTCCGGCGCATGGGCATGCCCGAGGGCCTCTACCCGATGACGCACGCGGCGCTCTATCTCGCGTGCACGCCCAAGTCGAACGCGGTGAAGAACGCGTGGCATCGCGCGAAGGCGCTCATCGAGGAGCACGGCAGCCTGCCCGTGCCGATGAAGCTGCGGAACG
>JAXDMI010000711.1:0-3080 GCA_034666145.1 Myxococcales bacterium
GTCATCGCCGGCATCGTCGAAGCGGGCATGGGCAGCGAGGCCGCCGAAGAGGCGATGCTCGGTGCGAGCGCGCTCCAGAAGCTGAAGCTCGAGAAGCGCCTCACGTTCCTCGGCACGCTCGGCAACAACGCCCCGTTCATCGGGCTGCTCGGCACCGTCATCGGCATCGTCGGCGCGTTCGACGAGCTCGGTAAGCAGAAGAACGCGACGATGACGGCAGCAGCGAGCACGGTCGCTCCCGAGGCCGTCATGACCAACATCTCCGAAGCGCTCGTCGCAACGGCCGTCGGTCTGCTCGTCGCCATCCCGGCGGTCGCTGCGTTCAACTGGTTCAATCGCATCGTGCGCGCGACGCTCGCGAACACCGACGCCCTCAGCCACGTCCTCCTCGCGCATCTCAAGGCAACGGGAACGGGCCCCGACGTCGAAGCGGCGATCGAGACGGCAGCGGCGCGCGGTGACCGCACCAGCAAGACGTCGCGTACCCCCAAAGACGCGGACGACAACTAATGGCGGGCGGCGCCGGCGACAGCAATTCGGACGACGCGATCACGGGGATCAACGTCACCCCGCTCGTCGACATCACGCTCGTGCTCCTCATCATCTTCATGGTGACGGCGAAGCTCATCGTTTCGAAGTCGGTGCCGCTCGACCTGCCGAAGGCCGCGTCGGGATCCGACATCCAGACCGTCTTCAGCATCGTCCTCGCAGCCGACGGCACGACGCAGATCGACTCGAAGACGGTGCCCAGCGACGACGCCATCCTCGCGTCCTCGAAGGCGGCCCACGACAAGAACCCCGAGCTCCGCGCCATCATCAAGGCCGATAGCGCCGTGCCCCATGGGCGAGTGATCCACGTCCTCGACCTCCTCAAGCAGGCGCAGGTCGGCAAGATCGCGTTCGGCGTGTCGCCGGTCGCCCCGGGCGTCGCAAACCCCGGTCTCGGTGGCGGCGGCGGTGCCGCGGTCCCAGCGCCCGCTCCCGCTCCCGCTCCCGCTCCGGCTCCCCCGAAGTAGGCAGACCCCTTGCAGCAGGCAGTCGACACCCGATGAGCAGCACACTGAACGGACCCACGACAGACGCAAAACGGCGCATGCGCGCGCGTGGCGCCGTTCGTGGGCCCGGCACCGATCCGCTGGCGAACGTGCTGGCGCTCGGACCGCGCATTCCGGTGTCGGTGATGATCGCTGCGGCGGTCCTCGCTGTGTCGATGCACGCCGGTGCGGCCGTCGGTGCGGTGCAAGCCGCGGTGCTGCAAGCGTTCGCGTCGTGGGCGCGTGACATCCACGGTCAGGTGTCGAACCGCCTCGCGCAGACGTACGAAGTCGACATGCTGAAGCCGGTCGAGAAGCCGGAAGAGCCGCCGCCGCCTCCGCCCGAGGAGAAGGAGCCGCCGAAGCTCGTGAAGGAGGCTCCGAAGGACGAGCCGCCTCCCCAGCCGCCCGCCGCTGCCGATGCCGCGAAGGTGCTCATGCAGGAGCCCGCGAAGGACGAGCCGGTCGATCTCACCGGCAACACGTTCCTGAACGGGAACGCCGAGACCGCCGTCGGTGGTAACTCGGCGATTGGCGGCACCGGCAAGCAGCCGAACTACAACCCCGCGGCCGTCGCGACGGGCGTGCCCGGCGGCACGGGCACGGCGCCTGCGCCGCCCGCGGTGAAGGTCGATCGCTCGCGCGCTGCGTCGATCACGAACAAGGCGAACCTCGAGCGCTGCCCCTTCCCGGCCGAGGCCGATGCGGAGCAGGTCGACGAGGCCGCGGTCGGCGTCGAAGTGAAGGTCAGCGCCGATGGTCGCGCCGAAACGGTCGCGGTCACGCAGGATCCCGGACACGGCTTCGGTCGCGAGGCCCGCAAGTGCGCTCTCCGCGAGCGTTACAACGCGGCGCTCAACGTCGACGGCGTGGCGATCCCGGGCGTGTACCGGTTGATCTTCCGCTTCAACCGCTGACGCCGAAAGCGCGACGTGCGCAACGCGCGCAGGGTTGCGTCGCCGCTCGAGGCGACCTAATCGAAGCGTGATGGCGAACCAGGACCCGCGCGAAGAGCTGGCAAGCGTCGCCGCGTCGCTGCGCGCGTACCTGGAGTGGCAGCAAGACACGGGCGCGATGGGCATCCCGCGGAAGCCGCGCACGACAACGCCCGCGACGGCGAACGCGAACGCGCATGCGAAGGCGGACGCGAGTCCCGCTCCCGCACTCGCTCCCGCACTCGCTCCCGCTCCCGCTCCCGCTCCCGCACTCGCTCCCGCTCCCGCGCCCGCTCCCGCTCCCGCTCCCGCACCCGCCCGCGCCCCCGCGCTCCCCGCCCGCCCCCTCCCCGTCGTCGCCGCCGAGGCCTCCACGTGCACGAAATGCGGCCTCTCCGAGACCCGCACCAACGTCGTCTTCGCGCGCGGCAATCCGGAAGCGAAGCTCGTGTTCATCGGCGAAGCCCCGGGTGCGGATGAGGATGCGCAGGGCCTCCCCTTCGTCGGTCGCGCCGGTCAGCTGCTCGACAAGATGATCCAAGCGATGGGCCTCGACCCCGCGAAGGACGTCTACGTCTGCAACATCGTGAAGTGCCGCCCGCCGGCCAACCGCACGCCGACACCCGTCGAGGTCGAGACGTGCATCCCGTACTTGCACGAGCAGCTCGCGGCGATCGACCCGAAGGTCATCGTCGCGCTCGGCAACACCGCCGTCGGCTCGCTCCTCGGAACGAAGATCGGCATCACGAAGGTGCGCGGTCAGTGGAAGCTCTATCGGGGCAAGATCCCGGTGATGCCCACGTACCATCCGTCGTACTTGATCCGCCCGAGCGCGCAACAGATCGAGGCGAAGAAGCAGGCCTGGGACGATCTCCAGGCGGTGATGAAGGAGCTCGGACTGCCACCGAAGAAGTGACTCACCTCCTGACGCCGCGCCTCGGGACGAAGGCGTGTTCGCGAGGGGTGTGTCTGCGCGGGACGCTGCCGTAGCATCGTCAGGTGCACTCCTCTTCATCCGCGCCTGCGCTCTTTCGCGCCCACCCGCTCGACGGCGCGATGCTCTACTTTCATCCCGAGACGGGGACGCACGTGCGGGTGTGTGGACCCTCGA
>JAXDMI010000712.1:0-2763 GCA_034666145.1 Myxococcales bacterium
CGCTCTGCTCAGTCAGTACGACTTCGCGTGGTGGCAGCGCGCCATCATCGGCTGGGACGTCGGCGCGCTCGCGCTGATCGCGCTCACCTGGGCGGTCATCCTCCGCGCCGACAGCGCCGAGACGAAGCGCCGAGCCGGCGGTGACGATCCGGGACGGCACGCCGTCTTCGGCATCGCGCTCGTCGCGAGCATGTTCAGCTTCTTCGCCGCCGCGTTCGTCCTGCGTCAGGTCAAGAACGTGCCGGACCACATGCGCTCGACGTGGACGGCCCTCACGCTCGGGGCGATCGTCCTCGCGTGGACGCTCGCGCATACCGTCTACACGCTGCGCTACGCGCACCTCTATTACTCGCGAAGGCACAGCCGCGGTGGCAGCGGCGAGCACTGCATGAAGTTCCCGGGCGACGAGCCTCCCGCCGACATCGACTTCGCCTACTTCTCGTTCACGCTCGGGATGTGCTTCCAGGTGTCGGACGTCACGGTGATGTCGACCAACGCACGACGCGCCGTGCTGCTGCATGCGGTGCTCTCGTTCGTCTACAACACAGCCATTCTCGCGCTCGCGTTGAACCTCGTCTTCGGGTCGATGTCCTGAGGTTCGGGTCGATGTTTCGAGCTGAAATGAGGTAGCCTCGCGCCGCTTCCGTGGCGTTCACCGGCTACGCATTCGTCCTTTTTTTCTTCGGGATCGTGCTCCCGGCGCGGTGGCTGTTGCCGTCGCGAGCGACGCAGACGGTCCTGCTCGTCGCCAGCGTCGTCTTCTATCTGTCCTGGGGCTGGAAGCTCGCCATCCTCCTCGCGGTGCTGACGCTCTTCACGTACGGGGCGGGTCATCTGCTGCGCACGCGCAAGGAAGGGCGAAAGGGCATTCTCGCGGCTTCGATCGTGGTGCTCCTCGGCACGCTCGCGACGTTCAAGTACGCGGTCTTCTTCTCGTCGTTCATTCCGGGCGTGCACCTCACCGCGTTGCCGTTGCCGCTCGGCATCTCGTTCTACGTCTTCGAGATGATCAGCTACGTGGTGGACGTCTATCGCGGCGATCCGGGGGCGAAGTCGCTCTCGGAGTTCGCGCTGTACGTCTCGTATTTTCCGCACCTGATCGCCGGGCCCATCGTGCGCGCCTCCGAGCTCCTGCCGCAGCTCCGTGCGCCGAAGCGCTTCGACTCGGCCCGCGTCTCGGAGGGCATGTTCGTCATGCTCACCGGCTTCGTGAAGAAGATGGTCATCGCCGACAACCTCGCCGTCTACGCCGACACGATCTTCAAGGCGCCGACCACGTTCAACTCGATCGAGATCGCGGCGGGCGTGGCGGCGTATACGGGTCAGATCTTCTGCGACTTCTCGGGGTACACCGACATCGCGCGCGGCGGCTCGCAGATGCTGGGCTTCGATCTGCCGGAGAACTTCGACTATCCCTATCTCAGCAAGTCGATTACCGAGTTCTGGCGTCGTTGGCATATGACGCTGTCGCGGTGGTTACGCGATTATCTCTATATTCCACTAGGCGGCAATCGCGGGAGCGAGCTCGCGACCTATCGGAACCTGTTCCTCACCATGACGCTCGGCGGGCTGTGGCACGGCGCGCGGATCACGTTCGTGATCTGGGGCGCGTACCACGGGCTGCTCCTCGCGGCGCACAAGCTGTTCAGTGCCGAGACGCAGTCGGACGGCTGGAAGCGCGCTCGCAAGCACGTCGCTTATCAATCGGCGGCGACGCTCGGCACGCTCGTGCTCGTGATGATCGGCTGGGTGTTCTTCCGCGCGCTGACGTTCGCCGACGCCACCGTGGTTCTCCGGCGAATCTGGAGCGCGCGCCCACCGACGGGCTGGCAGCCGAACGCCGTCCTCGACACGACGAAGTGGTACTTGCTCGCGCTCGTCGCGCTGCACGTGGCCGGCGGCGCGAAGCTCGGCCTTCGCACGCAGCGAGGCCTTCCGCCCGCCGCCCGCGGCATCATGTGGGCCGGTATGGTGTTCGTCCTCTACTGGTTCGCGACGACGTCGCCGACCTTCATCTATTTCTACTTCTGACCATGTCGACCGAGCCCAAAGATCCGATGCCCACCGCGGAAGGGCCCGCTGCCGAGCCGGGTGCGCAGGCGTTCTTCACCGCGCTCGTCACCATGGCGGTGATCCTCGCGCTCGCCGAGGTCTTCTATCGCGACACCGCGGTCGACCTGCGCCTCCAGAAGGGCTCGAACTACATCACGGCGAAGCGGCTCGAATACGAGACGCTGGGCGGCGACATCGTCATCACCGGCGACTCACGCATGTATCATGCAATCAATCCCCCCGTGATGCAGGAGACGCTGCAGGCGCTCAAGGGCAAGACGTACACGACGTTCGACTTCGGCATTCCGTCGGGGACCACGCCGATCTTCCTGATGGTCGCGCACGACGCCGCCATCCACAAGCCGCCGCCGAAGGTGTTCATCCTCGGCGTCACTCCCGCGCTCTTCAGCTGCTGCGACGGCGTCAGCGTTGCGGGAACGCAGCCGGGTGTCCGCTGGTCGGCCGTGCCGCTTTTTCTGCGCGCTGCGTGGCGCACGAACACCGAGGATGCGGGCGCGAGCGTGTTCTACGGAGCGTCGCACCTGCTCGCGTTCCGCACCGAGATCAGCACCGCCGTCCACGACCTCACGCTGCCGGCGCCGCTCACGTTCCACAACCGCGGGTACTACTCGCTCGGAAATCGAGTGGCTCCGGCGGTGCAGGACCAGCGCGCGCGCGGCCGTGCGAAGGCGTACGCCGAGCTCATGGACA
>JAXDMI010000713.1:0-4828 GCA_034666145.1 Myxococcales bacterium
CGATGGACGAGGCCGCGAACCGCTGCCGACGCCTCGATCGACGTGCTCGACTCGGTGCTCGTTGCCGCGAGGTCGCGCGCGCCGCCGAGCAGCTCCGAGACGACGTCGCGCGCGAAGGCGAGCGCGCGTCGATGCAGGCGCCGCTGCGCGCCGGCGCCGAGATCGTCGGCGTAGAGCACGCGCACGTGGGGCAACGCGATCGACGCGCCGCGAGCCACGTCTGCGATGGGTCGATTGGATGTGATGTGCACGATTCGTCCGCTGGCATCGAGGCGCAGCTGGTCGTGGGCTCCCTCGATGACCTCTTCGATCCACGCCGGCGAGCCTGCCGCTGCCGCACCGCCTGCGCGGGCGCCGGCATTCGCGGACGGCCGCGGCGCGAGCGCGCTCCTCAACGCGGCGAGCTTGGCGAAGGGATGGCCGTGCGCGACCGGCGTCGCGTCGAGCGCATCGTCGGCCCTGTTTTCTCGACTGTTTCGTGCGCGTGGCCCGCTCGCTCGCGCCACGTTGGCGCGGCCCTTCTTGACGTCGACGAAGCGCATCACCAGGCGATCGTGCAGCGCGTCGCTGAGCCGGTCCTCGAGGGCGCGCGTCTTCTCTTGCCACTCGCGCGGGGACGAAAGCCAGCTCTCGCGGTTCGCGACGTACGTCCACGTGCGAACGGCGGCGATGCGCGCGACGAGCGATTCCACGTCGCCGTCCGCCTTCTCGAGCTCGCGCACGTGCGCCGCGACCCAGTCGTCCGAGAGGCGGCCGCGACGTGACAGCTCGAGGTAGAGCCGCTCCAGGAAATCGACGTGGACCTCGAGGAGCAGCTTCCGGAAGTCGGGCACCGTGCAGACATCCCAGAGCAGCCGCACGGCTTCCTCGCCGCGCGCGGCACGTACCACCTCGTCGCGGAGCGCGAGACGATCGAGCGCCGACGAGTCCTCTGCATCGGTCGCCTTCGCGAGGACCTTTCGGGTCGAGGGCGCATGCAAGGATTCGCGCAGCGCAGCGAGCGAACCGAACTCGAGGACGTCGTTCCGCCAGCGAACACGGCGGATGGGCGCGAAGTGATGGCCCTCGATGGCGGCGACGACGCCCGCCGGCACGTCGAGCGGGGTGATGGCGCCGAACGTACCGTCTTGCACGTAGCGCCCGGCGCGGCCGGCGATCTGCGCGAGCTCTGCCTCGTCGACGTCGCGCACGTCGCGTCCGTCGAACTTGCGGAGCGCACCGAACGCGACGTGCTCGACGTCGAGGTTGAGGCCCATGCCGACGGCGTCGGTGGCGACGAGCCAGTCGACCTCGCCGGCCTGGAACATCGCGACCTGCGCGTTGCGCGTGCGTGGTGAGAGCGCACCGAGGACGACGGCGGCGCCGCCCTTGCGCGCGCGGATCCGCTCGGCGATCTCGTAGACGTGCGGCACCGAGAATGCGACGACGGCGCTGCGCGGAGGAACGCGCGCAAGCGGAACGGTGCCGGCGTACGAGAGGCGCGACAGGCGAGGGTGCTCGATCTGTCGTGCCGTGGGCACGAGCTCGCGGAGGACGGGGCGCATGGTGCCGGCGCCGAGGAGCCAGGTCTCCTTGGTGCCGCGCGCGGAGAGGATGCGCGACGTGAAGACGTGCCCGCGCTGATCATGAGCAGCGAGCTGCACCTCGTCGACGGCGAGGAACTCGACGGCGCGACTGACGGGCATCGCCTCGACGGTGCAGATCCAATACGACGGCCGCGCGGGAATGCGCTGCTCCTCGCCGGTGACGAGCGCGACGCGTGCCTCTCCGACGCGCGCGGTGACCCGGTCGTAGACCTCGCGCGCGAGGAGCCGGAGGGGCAACCCGATCATTCCGGTGCCGTGCTCGAGCATCCGCTCGACGGCCCGATGCGTCTTGCCGGTGTTGGTCGGCCCGAGCAGCGCCGTGATCGCGCTCGCGTCCGTCATGGCCGAGAGACTTAGCGCAGCGACGTAGCGCGGGCCAGCCACGGCCCATCGTGCACGCGCGGCTGGGCTTGCGCCTCGCTTTCGCGATCAGCCGCCGTCGGCGCCGCAGTATCGAGGACATTCTCGAGTCCAGCGTTGCGGCGTATCCTGCGATGCGATGCGTGCCGTCCAGCGATTCTCTTGCGCCAATCACACCGCCGTGACCGCGCTCGGGCGCTGCATTCGCTGCCGCGTGAACTGCTGCGACGCGTGTATGGCGTTCACCATCAACGACGACCCGTGGTGCGAAGCGTGCGGCAGCGCCATCGAAGAAGAGTCGCGACCGCGTCACGCGCGCGGCGCTGTCGTGCTTGCGCTCGTGTGGGGTCTCGTCACGGCTCTATGGGCGGCGAAGATCGTCTTCTTGCCAGTGCCGATTCCCTACTTCTACTTCGTGCTCCTGATGGGCTATGGCGGCGGTCTCTACGCGGCCTGGAATGCCGCGTCGCCGGTCACCGGGGTCGAAGCACCGACCATCGTGCGGAGATCACCGGGCAGCACGCTGCCCAAGCGATTGAGCTCGTCTCCCCCGGCGTGAGAAACGCAGGCGCGGCTCACTTCATGTTGCCCAGCGTGATGCACTGAAGGCTGAACCTCGCGCCGACCAGCTTCGTCGTCGGCTTCGTGAAGAGGATCGACTGTGCGCACTTCACGTCGGGTACCGACTCCGCGTAGCAGAAGCCGTTCGTCTGGTCCTCGTCGCGGCACGTCGTGCCCTTCGGGACCACCACCTGCGGCACCTCGCAGATCGGCAGCAGCCTCGACTCTTCACCGTCGTCGATCGCGGCGCGATCGCGGACCTGCGCGAGGATGTCGGCGCTCGGCACGCCGAGACCGAGCTTCTTGCACGCGTCTTCCGTGCCCGGCTCGGGCAGCGTCGCGAGGACCAGACACGGCACCGAGCCGTTGCCGTCGCGCTCGAGCGGTCGCGGCACGCACGACGCCGTGAGCGCCGCCTCGAGGCGATCGGAGACCGCGCGCACCGCAGGTCGATAACCGTAGTCGTCGTCACCGGGCACCTTCAGCTGCTTCGGACACAGCGACGCGACGATGCCCTGCAAGCCGAGCTCCTTCGCCAGGCCCAGCTCGCGACGCGTGGGGTACGCCTTGCCCTTCGTCTGGAGCATGCGGTTCGTGCTCGAGCACACCGGCGCGTCGCTGCCCTTCTTGCAGTCGCACAGGTTGTCGCCGTCCGCGCACTGATGCGGCGCGGGCACGGCCTGGCCGCCGGCGCGGAGCGCGTAGAGATCGAACGTGCAGGCGTATTCGAGATCGTCGCCGCCGGTCGTCCATTCGCGGCCGCTCACGGGATCGGCGTCGTCGGCCGCCGTCGGTCCGGGCAAGCCGGCGCGCGGCGTCGTCGACACGATCATGTGCGGGTCGATGCCTTGCTCGTCGAATTTCGCCGGATTCTTCCCGAGGATCTTCGTCCAGTCGATGGACGACGAGTCACCGTCGGCGGGCAGCAGCGTGTTGGGGACGCCGCCGATGACTGCAAAATACACGAGATCCGGGGTGCGCGCGCCCTTCGGCAGCTTGCACAGCTCGTCGCCGGACGCCGACGGGAGATGCGCGGCGAAGAGCGGATTCGTGCAGTCGGCCTTCCCCGTGTACACGCCTTGCTGGTGCTCGCTGTCGCGCCTCGGCACCACCTTCTTCGTGAACGCGTCGACGTAGCGCGAGATCGGAAAGCGTGCGTCGACACCGAAGCGCTGCTTCATCAACGCGAAGCGCGTGTTGATCGGCGTGTCCTGCGGGCCGTAGAAGGGATGACCGCCGCAGCCGTCGGCTTGAGGCGCGAACTTGCATGACGTGCACTTCGGCGACGCCGGGTCGGTCGCGCATGCTGCCGTGGGCAACGGCAGCACCTCGTCGCGCTCCTCGAACCGCCACGCCGTGCCCTGGAAGGCGAGCGGGTCGAGCGACGAGTCGTCCTCGTCACTGAGCAACACGACGGCGACCAGCGAGTCGGGGCGCAGGAACGCGGCGCGCTGCCGGAGGAGCTCGAAGTCGACGTGATCCTTCGGGCCGTAGGTGGCCTGGTCGCCGTCGCGCGCGATCTCCGTCCACGGATCGGGCTGCACGAGGAAGCGGTAGACGCTCTCGAGCTGGGCCTCGAACCCGCAGCCGTCCTGTCCTACGCCGACGATCAGATCCTGGAATGCGGTGCTGAGCCCCGCGAGACTGCCCGTGGCCGGCACGGGCGGATCGGGGTGCCGCGTCTTGTCCTGGTTCCGCTCGACGTCGGGATACCAGGCGAGGAAGCCGAGGTCACCGGTCTGCGCGATGCTCGCCGGCTTGTCGCCGCGCGCGACGAGGTGGCCCTTGTCGTCGTTGTGATGGTTCGCCTCGGGCTGGCACGCGGTCGTCGAGCCCATGCTGCCCAGCGACGACGTGATCACGCCGATGTGCATGTCCGTGATCGGCGTGAAGGCCGGCTCGCTGCCGGGCGGGCACTGCTGTCCTTCCGGCTTCAGCGGATCGGAGAGGTCGTTGGTCTTCGCGCGTGTCTTCTTGTCCACGCAGCGCGGCTGCACGAGACCGCGCACGAGATCCGGAACGGCATCGGCGAGGATGCGCTGCTTGTCGGCCATGGATGACGAGTTGTCCACCATGACGATCACGTCGACCTTGTCGATGGCCGGCTGCGGCACGACGGTGGAGAACGAGATCTTCGTCGTCGGCTCCTCGGCCGCGACGTCGCGACGGAGACAGCCTCCGACCGAGCACGCGACCACGAGTGACGTGACGAGACCGGCGGCGAGAGTGATGCGGGACATGCCGATCGAATGGCCCGCACGATCGACAACCGTCGCGCGTCAGCTCGACTCGTCGTGGCTCGCGCTCGTCGTCGTCGACGC
>JAXDMI010000714.1:0-8413 GCA_034666145.1 Myxococcales bacterium
TCACGCCGCCTGCCGCCTGGATCGCCAGGGCCGCGCTCGCCCACTCGACCCGGTTCGGCGCGTAGATCGCGCCGCGGTCGCCGCCGCCGAGGACGCTGCCGAGGAAGAGCGCGAGCTCGCGGATCTCCTGAGCGAACGTCCCCCACGTCACGGCTCGCCATTCGCCAGGGCCGCGCACAGGGTCGGGCACCATGAAGCGAACGCGGGTCGAGCGATCAGCGAGCGCGTCGAAGACGGCTCGGGGGGCGATACGGAGGTCGAGGAAAGGCGTGATGTCCATGACGGGCTAGTCCTTCTTTTGCGTTGCTTCCGCGAGGCGCTCTTCGAGGTCGAGGAGGCGGCTCTCGAGTTGGTTCAAGGTGTGGAGCGAACGCTCCTGATCTCGCTTCGTCGCCATGCCCAAGGAGCCGATCCAGTTGGACGCGGCCTTGTCATAGGCGGCCTTCGCCTTCATCGCGCCGCCCAGCATCATGCCGGTCGGGCCGAGGACGAGCGGGCTCTTCATCCAGTGCTCGGTGTACTTCGCCGTGGCGTTCTCCCACGCGTCGAAGCCTTTTTTCCAGGTGTCCCAGATCATCTGCGGTGTCTCCTCGATTGCTGCATGTTCCCCCGCAAACCTTGTCGTTCGATGCGAGCCATGGCGTCGTCGCTCAGGGCGCCAGGCCCAGGCGGCGAAGCTCGCTCGCGGTCGTGAAGTTCTCGTCTGGCTCGTTGAGCTTGCTCGTGGCGCGCGTCACCTCACCGAGGCATTCGAAGAGGAAGCCGACCTGTCGTTGCGTCGTGAGCGCCCCCGCGGAAGGGGAGATGGACACGTTCGTCCTGACACGAAGTACCTGCGTGAGCACGAAATCCGGAAGGCCGAGCTCTCCGCTTCCGTCGACCTTCACGTCATAGGTGTCACGGCTCGCGAACGGGAGGCCGCGCAGCATGCCGTTCTTCACCTCGCCGACGCTCGACCACGCGCCGCCAACCTGCAGCGGGAAGCGATAGAGCATGACCGGCGTGGTGTAGACGAGGAGCGTCTGCCCCTCGGGCGGCGAGGGAAGCGACGACGCAATGCCGTGCAGGAAGAAGCCCGTGTCGTCCTGGGTGTAGACACCCTCGGTGCGGCCTGCGAGATCGGCGGCGACGACGACGGCGTTCGCGGCGCCGGCGAACGACGCCGCGTACCACTTGCCGTCGAGATTCTGGGCCTCGATCTTGGCGACCTGATCGTCGGCGAAGTCGAAGCCGAAGTTCCACGCGAGCTTGCCGTTGTTGGTTTGGCCGACCACGTCGACCGTGCGCTCCTTGCCGGCCGGGTTCACGAGGTAGCTCGCGGGAATCCCGACCTGGGGCACGAGCTCGCGCGACTCGATCTTGCCGTCGAGGTTCGGCACGCAGGGAAGCGCGGTCACGACGGCGCCGCCGTCGTACGCGGGATGCGTGGGGACCGGCGTCTGGTTGTCGCTGCACGACGTCGCGAGCGCCGGCAGCGCAACGAGGAAGAGGGTAGTGATGAGGATGGGCTTCATGCGTTTGGCCTAGAACAGGTAGTTGAGGCGTAGGCGCACGAGCTGCGCGGGTTTGGCGGCCTGGCTCGTTGCAACGTTGTCGAAGCCGGACATCGGAAAGAGCACCGCGTAGTCGAGCGCGGCGAGGAAGGAGTGCGTCTCGAAGATCAACGAAGGGTCGATCTCGATGCCGAGCGGCGCTTTACCCGAGAGCGTCGAGCTCGCCGCCACGGCACGCGAAGCGATGACGTCCGTGGTGGCGCTCAGCTCTGCGCTGCGCGCGCGCGTGAGGCGGAGGCGCGCGTGGGGACGGGCGTACACGGCGTCGGTCACGGTGCCGATGATCTCGCGAAAGAGAATGCGATCGATCCGGTAGTCCGAGTGGAAGCGAAAGTTGTCGACGCGGTTGTCGCGGCGCGGGCTCGCTTGCGGGCCGTCGAGATCGCCGGGTTGCGGCGCTGCAGCATTGGGATTTTGCGTTGCACCAAAACCGGGGGCCGGGTCGCCGCTCGCGTAGCCGGCGTCGAGGCCCGCCGTGAACATCGCATCGATGGGACCGAACTCGCTCTGGAGGACGGCGCCGATTTGCCGGCCCTTCGCCGGGTCACGAAAGAGGAGGCCCGGGACGAGACTTGCTTGATCGATCGTCGCCGTGACGAACGCCGCCTCGGCCTCGATGCGCCCGAACGGAAGCGTCAGGCGCAGCCAGCCGTCGAACGCCGTGGCGCGAAAGCCGCGGGCCATCACGCCCGAGCCGCCGTTGGCGAACGGATCGATGGGCTGCGACGACGCGAGGTACGACGACGGCACGTCGTTGCTCTGCCAGCGGTGGGTGATGTAGCTGCCGTACTCGACGGTCGACTTGCCGGCGCGGCGACGGCGGATACGCGTCTCGTCGTCCTTCCAGCGCAGCATCGCGAACGTGGCCGTGCGCACGTCGGTGCTCGGCTCGATCCCGATGGTGCGGTTCTGCACGGCGCGCGATACCTGAGGGCCGGTGGCGCTGAAGTCGTACGCCAGCGCGAAAATATGGCCGAAGAGCGGCGTGATGAAGGCCACGCGATCGGAGGCATCGGCGCTGTCGCAGTCGAGGCAGTCGCCCCCGTTCGCGACCATGCCGAGACCCCAGTGCGTGCCCATGCGGCCCGCAGCGATGAGGCCGAACGGGAGGACCAGCTCACCGTACGCACGGCGAACGCGCACCACGTCGGCGGGGGAGCGCTGCGTTGCGGTCGACGACGGAATGCCTTCGGGGAGGCTGCCGAGCGCGACGTTGTCGAGCACGTCGATGCGGGCCTTCACGCCGACCATCGAGCCCGGCGCGTAGACGCGCATGTCCGTGCGCCAGCGCATGTCCCAATGCGTGAGCGTCTGCGCTTTCGGATCCGACTGGGGCACCGGGAAGATCGGCTGGCCGTTCGTCTGGAGACCGCGATCGAGATCGAGGTTGTAGAGCGCCTCGCCGCGCGTGCGGAGGTAACCGGAGACGTCGATCTCGGTGCGGTCGCGCGGAATGTAATCCTGGCCGGCTTCCTGGAAGCCGGTGGCCTTCGCGTCGGTCGTGGTGAGCAGCACGACCGCGGCGAATGCTGCGGTGCACAACGACGCGCTCTTCACGGCGTGGGCTCCCGCTGAGCCTGCGGTGCTTGCGGGTGCGGCTGCGGAGTGTCGGCGAGGAGGAACTGCACGAGGTCGCGATTCGAAGTCGAGAGCGCCTCGATCATCGGGAAGTGGCCGCAGCGCGGATAGACGATGAGCTTGGCGCCCGGCAGATCGCGCGCGAGGCGCTCGCCGTACTTGAGCGGCGTGACGATGTCCTCGCGTCCCCACATCAAGAGCGTGGGCTTGTCGATGTTGCGATAGCGATGCTCGACGTCTTCGTAGTGCTGGCCGCGAACGGCGGCGAGCGCGGCGGCGAGAGTGCCCGGGCGCTCGAGCGCGTCGTCGACGCTCTCGACGAGCTTCTCGGTCACGAACTTGTGATCGAAGAACGCGAGCGCGATGCGCTCGTCTGCGCGCTCTTTGTAGTAGAGGCTGAAGAGCGCCTCACCGATGCCGTCGGCGTGCGCCCAGTGGAAGAACGTGGGGAGCTGGTCCTCGTAGACCCACGCGTCGTAGAGAGCGAGCTTCGTCACGCGCTCGGGTGCCTGCAGCGACGCGGCGAGAGCGATGGAGCTGCCCCACGAGTGCGCGACGATGGCGCTCTTCGAGACGCCGCGGATCTCGAGAAGGCGGAGCAGCATCTTCGCCTGCGCCTCCGGCGAGTAGTCGCCCTCGGGCCGATCGGTCCAGCCGAATCCCTTGAGGTCGAGCGCGATCACGCGGTGCGTCTTCGTGAGAGCGGGGATGACGCCTGCCCATGACTCGAGCGCGGACGCGAAGCCGTGCACGAGAACGACGGTCGGCTTTCGCTCGACGCTCGAGGTCTTCGCTTCGCCGCCTTCGTTGCCCGGCGCGTTGGCGGCGGGGGCGGAGGCGGGGGCAGCTGCGGGCGCCTTCGTCGTCTCCGAATCGGGCTCGCCGGTGTCGATGTAGCGGACGCGAACGCCGTCGACGTCCGCGAACCGCGCGTTCGACGGCTCGCCCGGCATCGGTCCCTTGTGGAACGAGAGGCAGCCGACGAAGAAGGGGACGAAGAGGATCAGCGCGAGGAGCTCACGTGTCACGGCGAGATCCTCCGGATCTCGACGGCGTGCGTGAACTCGGCGTTCGTCTCGTTGTCGCTCGACGTGATGGTCGCGATGGTGCCGTAGCACTCGGTGACGAACGCGAACGTACGGACCGTCGTGACGGTCGTGAACGGCGCGGTGCCGACCGTGCGCGTGAGCAGCACCTGCACGCGGAGGACATCGAAGGTTCCGAGGGGCGTCTTCAGCGTTCCCGCGGCGTCGACCTTGGAGTCGTATTTCTCCTGCGTCTTGAGCACGCCGATGAGTGGAACGCCGGCCGCGGTGCCGGTCGCGGCGGCGTCGGTCGACCACGTGGCGTCCATGACGAGCGGGAACTTCAGGATGGAGACGCCCGGCGTATACGTGAGCTGCGTCCCGTTCGATCCGGTCGATCCGCTCATCGCAGGTGATACGACGCCGCGCAGGAGGAGCGCGCCCGGCGACGTCTCGAAGACGCCGAGCAGGTCGGACGTGCCGGAGTTGGAGAGCTTCGTCGCGTACGTCGCATTCGGAAAGGTCGTCTCGTAGTACTTGCCCTTGAGCGACTGGGTCTCGACGAGGACGCCGACATCACTGGTGAGCGCCGCCGAGAAGTCCCACGTCCGCTTTCCGCCCGCGCCCACGACGCCCGTGACGTAGCCGGCTGGGAGATCCTCGTTCGCGCCGATCTTGTACGTCGCGTGGAGTCCCGCGGCGATCGGCACCTCGTCGCGCGTGATCGTGCCGTCCTTGTTGGGGGTGCAGCCGGACATCGCGGCGTCGGTGGACGTCTCGTCGCCGCCGCCGTCGGTGGTCGTCATCGCGTCGTCGGTCGAGCCGCCGCCCTCGGATCCGCTGTCGGCGACCGGGGCGGTGCCGCAGGTCCCGTCGGAGGCGCAGAGCCCCGAGGCGCAGTCGGCGCCGATGCGGCACTGACGGGCGGGGGTATCGCTGCACGCGGCGACGACGGCGAGGAGGGAGGCGCTGGTGAGCGCAACGAGCTGGATCCCGCGAGTTTTGTACGAAAGCACGGGGAACCTCAATGAAGGGTCCGCGCTGAACGCGCGGGTGACAGGGGCGCACGTGATGTGACACCGCAGCCCACGAGGAGCAAGAATGCCTCCTCGTGAGCCACGTCAATCGTGAATGAAATCGAAAGCTTGAGGAAGTGTGTCGAACGGCCGGTCGCCGGGACGAAGCCCGGTCGAGCGCGCTGCGCTCCACCGTCTCCGCAGCCGTGATCGAACGTCGACGCGCAACCTCCAGCCACCGCTCACCTCGATTGTTGCACTGCACAACGGCAGGCGACGGATACCTACGTCTCGAGCCGGCCTTCGTCAAGGCGAATGTTGCGGTGCACAATGGCGGGCGCGAGGGGCCCGGATCGACTAGCCTCCGCGGCCTGATGCTGGTCGTGAAGAAGTACCCGAACCGCCGCCTCTACGACACCGCGGAGAGCAAGTACATCACGCTCGAGGACCTCGCCGCGCGCATCAAGGGCGGCTCCGACGTGCTCGTGCAAGACGCGACCAGCGGCGCGGATCTCACGCAGAGCACGCTCACGCAGATCATCCTCGAGAGCCGCGGTGGTGCGCGCCTCCTCCCGGTCCCCCTGCTCCTGCGCCTCATCCGGCTCGGCGACGAGGCGCTCGCGGAATTCATGGGCCGTTACATCTCGTGGGCCCTCGAGATGTACCTGCAGGCGCAGCAAGGCGCTCGCGCGCTGATGCCGCTGAACCCTCTCGTGAACGCACCGTTTGCCGCCACCAATGCGCTCGCGCGCCTGGTGCTCGGCGCGACGAAGTGGGGCGGCGGTGGCGGCGCGCCTCCGCCCGCGCACGTCCCGTCGGCCTATGCGCCGAACGGACCCGGACCCGTGCCCGTGCCGGATGCTCCGCCGAGCGAGACCTTCCACATGCCGACCGGCGAAGAGGTCGCGGCGGCCATCGAGGCCGAGACCGCGCACGTGCACGGCGAGGTCTCCGACGTCGCCGATGACGTGGCGCGCCTTCGTCGCGAGATCGAAGCGCTGAAGCGCTCGATGGCCAACGGCGGTGGCCGCGAGAATCGCGCTCCGCGCGACGGCGCGAAGACCGCGCGAGCGCCGCGTGCCGCGCATTCCGCGCGAAAACAGGCGCCGAAGAAGCGCTGAGCCGCTGAGCCGGCGTATTCGCGAGTGATGCCGCGCCCCAGGTGGGGACTTTTGTTGCACCGCAACAAAATGGGTTGACGATCCGGACCTCGCTGCCTAGGTTGCGGTCGTGGCGATGTTGCGCCGCAACATGAAAGGTACCGGCCGATGAATTTCGATCCGTTCGCGCACATGACGAAGGCTTTCGAGCAGTGGCAGAAGATGACCGAGGAGAGCATCCAGCGGGCGTCTGCGTTCTACACCGAGGTCGAGAAGCTCGAGGCGAAGGGCGTCGAGCGCTCCACCGTCGCGATCGACGAGGTCTCCGTGAACTTCAAGGAGACGCTCGCCTACGGCGCGCAGCTCGGCGCCGAGTGGCGCAAGCTCTCGCTCGACGCGATCAAGAACGCATCCGCGGCGTTCACGCCCGCGGCGGCCACGAAGACCGCAGGCTGAAAGGTCCGGATGATGGCCCAAGCGTGCAATGCGCCGACGCCGAGGGACACGCTGTACCGCGATGGACGCGGCAGCGTGTTCCGCTTCCGTCCTGGGCCTCGCGCCCCGGCCGGCGAGCATAACGGGCAGGACGATCGCGAGGAGCGAGCGATGACGCACGTTCCCGTGCTGCTCGTCCCGTCGATGCTGCACCAGTGGTACGTCCTCGATCTATGTGAGGGGGGAAGCGTCGCCGCGGCGCTCTCGAACGGCACGCCCTGGGAGACGTACTGTTTCGACTGGGGCGTGCCCGAGGACGAGGACCGTTACGTCGAGTGGGACGACATCGTGGCTCGCCTCGAGCGCGCCGTTCGTTTTGTGCAGCGCAGCACGGGCTCGAAGAAGGTCGCGCTCGTCGGCTACTCGATGGGCGCCACGCTGGCGGCCATCTACGCCGCGCTGCATCCCGACACGCTCGCGGCCCTCGTGAACATCGCGGGCCCGATCGACTTCAGCGACTCGGGCCGACTCGGCGCCATGGTCGATCCGCGTTGGTTCGACGCCGAGGCGATCGCGTCGGCCGGCAACATCAGCGCACAGCAGATGCAGGCCGGGTTCCTCGCTCTCCGCCCGAACCATGCGTTCACGCGCTGGGTTCGCAGCGTCGACGAGATGCACGACACCGCGGCCCAAGCCGCAACCGCGGCCCTCGAGGCGTGGGCCAGCGACACCATCCCGTTCCCGGCGGCTGCGTACGTCACGTACATCCAGGAGCTCTACCAAGAGAACCGCCTGGTCCGCGGCGAGCACTTCGTCGCCGGTGAGCGCATCGATCTCGCGCGCATCGACTGCCCGCATCTCTCCGTCGTCGCCGATCGCGACGGCGTGTGTCCTGCGTCGTCCACGACGGCGCTCGGCAAGTTCACGAGCTCCACGGTCAAGGACGTCCTCGTCGTACCGGGCGGTCACGTCGGTGCCGTCACCGGCGCAGACGCTGCCACCGAGCTCTATCCCCGCCTCGTCGCGTGGCTCACGAAGCATGCGACCCGGCCCGCGGCGTTTCCGCGCCTTGCCCCCGAGAGCCGCCTATGAACCGCGTGATTTTCATGAAGCTCGGCATCTGACGAGCTCGCACGAGCGCGCCGCGATGCTCGCCGGCGCGACTACATTCCTGTCGCTTTTTTCCGAGGACGAACGATGAAGCTCAACGAACTGAAGATCATGGTCACCGGTGGCGCGTCCGGCATGGGCGCTCACTTCGCACGCCGTCTCCACGAGGCGGGCGCGAAGGTCGCCGTCGGCGACGTGAACGAGGCGATGCTCACCGAGCTCCCCGCGGGCATCGCGCGTCGCAAGCTCGACGTCTCCAAGGAAGAGGACGTCGTGTCGTTCGTCGAGTGGGCCGCGAAGGAGATGGGCGGCGTGAACTCGCTCGTCAACAACGCCGGCATCCTGCGCGACGGTCTGCTCGTGAAGCAGGACCGCGAGACGAAGGCCATCAAGAAGCTCTCGATCGAGGACTGGAACGCCGTCATCGGCGTCAACCTCACGGGCGCGACGCTCATGGTCCGCGAGCTCGCCGCGACGATGGTCGCTGCCGGCGCACGTCCGGGCGTCATCGTGAACATGTCCTCGATCTCGCGCCACGGAAACCGCGGCCAGTCGAACTACGTTGCCGCGAAGTCGGCGCTCGCCGCGAACACGCT
>JAXDMI010000715.1:0-7699 GCA_034666145.1 Myxococcales bacterium
TCGAGGAAGACCTCGCCGGACGCGACGTCGACGCCGCGCTCGAGGAGCTTGAGGCTCGTTTCACCTCGCAAAAATAGGGCTGCGCCTTCACCGGTGCGAACGAGGGCCCGTGCGCCCTTCGCCGTGCTGACGCTCGCGCCGGCGCCGAGCGGCGTGCCGGAGAGTGCCTTCACGTCGCCCGTGGCGTCGTTGACGGTGACGTCACCCGCGGCGAGGTCGAGACGCGCACCGATGCTGCGCGCCTTCCGAGGTGCGGTCGGTCGGAAGACGACGAAGAGGATGAGCGCGACGGTGGCGATGACGCCCGCGGCCGCGAACAAGATGCTGCGCAGCGGGATCCTCGTCTTCGGCGAGGGCGGCGCCGCGGGCGCGGGATAATCTTGCACGCGGAATGGTCCGCCCTGCGGCGGAGGCTGCTCGCCGGGGTGCGGAGCGTTCGCCTGGGGCGCGTTGGGGAGCTTTGCCGCGGTTCCCGGAAGGGGCGGCGGCGGAGTGGGGATCGCCGGCAAATTTGTGGGAGGCGGCGGGTTCGAGGGCGTGGATTTTCCCGGCGGCGCGTTCGAATCGTTCATGGTCGGCCTCGGAGCTACGTGCTCGCGGCGGGAAGGATCTCGATGGACGTCGCCGGCGACGGCGATCGCCAGCGATCCGCATCAACGCAGCACACGCCGCGCCCCTTACACCCCCACGTCGAACGTCTTCGAAACGTCCGAATTTCCGAGGCTACAAGAAACGCTGGGCCCGCGCCCGGTCAGCTTTCGGGGAGCGCGCGGTTCGAGCCGGGCACGGCCGGAACGGAGCCTGCCGCGGGAGGGGCAGAAGCCGAATGTGGCCCGGAATGCGGGCCGGAGTGGGGCGCGGGAGGAGGGACCGACACCACCGGCGGCGGGGCCGTCGTCAGGCCGGGCACCCACGAATCGAGGCCGAGCGGCGCGAAGACCTCGCGTCCGATCGAGGACAGCGGCTGGAGCTTGCTCACGAGCTGCTCCTTGCGGAGGTAGACCTCTTCGCGGCGGCCGCCTTCGCTCTCCTGCTTGAGCGAGAGCTCGAACTCGTTGGGGCTGCGCTTCGCGATCTCGCGCACCGTAGGCGCGAACATCGTGACGAGGCGCACCACGAACGGAATCACGAGGCCGCCCTCGAACACCGGCGTGCCGTCGAGGCTCAGGGTGACGAGCTGCTCCTTGTGCTCGAGCGTCTCGCGACACGCGATGCGGAGCGCCTGCCACACGCGATCGAGCGCAGTGAGGTCGCTCGTACCGAGCTGACCGCTGAGCGCCTCGGCATTGGCGTGGCCGGGATGATCGACGGTTCCGCTGAGGCCGGCGTCCGTGCGACGGAGCGCGAACTGCAGCGACTCCTTCTCGGTGAGCTTGCGCCGGATGACGAGCGCAAACGCGTCGTCGGCGAGATCGAACTGCGTGATGATCCAGTCGTCGACGTTGACCTGCTTCGGCGTGACCGTGCCGCGCAGCCAGCTCTTGTCGACGCCGACCAGGAGATCCACGCCCTGCACGAGCTCGGAGATCTTCCGCGGCATCGCCCACGACGCGACCTTGTGCGTGCCGAGGTTGAACGCGGTCTGGATGCCGTCGGGGTTGTCGAACACCGCGCTCATGTCGGTGCGCGCGCGTCCTTCCTTGCCGTCGGGCACGAGGCGCATCGACACCTTGGTGGCGAGGATCGGCAGCTTCGCCACCTTGAGGAAGCTCTCGAGCTGCTGGCGCTGCTCGGCGACGCGCCGCTCGTTCTCGGTCCGGCACTGCTGCGCCTCGCGCTCGCTCGCCCCGATGGTGACGCGGCGATGCTCGTCGACGTAGCTCGATGCGAACTGCGCCACCTTGTGCGCGTACTCGAGCGCGTGGGCGTGCTGCACCTTCTGCGCGGTGTCCTGGACGGCCCGCATGACCACGGTGTGGAACTGGTCGAGCGCCTCGAGTCCCTTCACGCGGCCGGCGGCGAGCTCTTCGCTCTGTCTCGTCAGGTCGCGCGCGTCACTCTCGAGCTGCACGATCCGCGTTGCCGCCGTCATGAACACTTCGAGAGTCGCCAGGAAATTATATCCGAGCGGGAACGGCGCCGAGTCTCCATAAAGGAAGCGCATCGTCCAGACACGATATCATGGGTTCGCCGTGACCGTGCGAAGCGACCAACCTGTCGTCACCAGCGCTTTTTGGGCGTTTCGGGGCCTTCGCGCCCTCCTCTCCTTCTTCTTGCTCGGAATCGTCGTGCTCGGGGCCACCGGCTGCGGTCGCGGTTCGGAGCGTCCATTTCCGCTCCCGAAGTGGTCCGCGGAGCTCCCGGGCAGGCACGAGCCGCTCGACGTGACGCTCCCCGCGCACCTCGAAGCATTCCTGCCGCGAGGGCCCGCCGAGTACGTATTGCGGACGAGCGTCGAGGTGCCGCCGGAGATGCGCGGCCTTCCGCTGACGCTCGCCATCGCGCACATGCCGGCCGTCGCGACGTTGAAGGTCGACGGCAACCAGGCAGTGCCGGTCGACGCGAGCACGTTCGACTCGTATCGCGCATCCGGGCCGTTGCGCTGGCGGATCCCCGAGGACGCGAGCAAGGACGGTCATCTCGATCTCGAGCTGCATGTGAGCCATCGATTCGTGCGGAGTGCATGGATCGATTCGGTGCCGGAGCTCACGACGCATCCGCTCGGAGGCGCCGGCCTCGCGGCCGTGCAGACCTTCAACACGACGGCGGCGACGGGCGCGCTCGCGGCGGCGCTCTTCGTTGCGTTCTTCTACGCGGTGCTCTTCCTCTCGCTCCGCGACAAGCGGCGCGCGTCTTATGGTTGGTTCGCGCTGGGCGCGCTCTGCGGTCTCCCCTACCCGGCGTTCCTGCTCGGGATCTCGCAGCCGCTGCTCGGCGTCTACGAAGGGCCGTTCATGACGGTGGCCCTCGCGCTCGGGTCGCTCGCAGCGATGTCGTTCTCGCGCGCGTACGTGGGCGCACCGCCGCCGAGCCGGGTGTGGATCGGCGTGTTCTCGGCGACGGTGATCGCGTCGGTGGTGGCGCGCGATCCGTTCGTCTCGATCCTCGTGATGGGACCCGTGGTGGTGGCGGTCACGCTGGCGGGCGTCGTCGCGCAGATCGTGTTCCTGGTGCGTCTCAGGCGCGCGCGCGGCAAGGAGCGACCGCCCGCGATGATCTACTTCATCGCGTTCGCATGGCCGGCGACGGTGCTGCTCGGGCTGCCCGACGTCCTCGCGTGGCTGGGACAGGGCGAGCCGAGCTACGGCATCCGCACGGCGTGTCTCGGCATCATGGGAATATCGCTCTATCAAGCGGTGGCGCTCTCGCGTGAGCATCTCGTCTCGCTGAAGCGCGCCGACGAGCTGAACGTGGAGCTCGGCGAACGCGTGAGGCTCCTGCAAGCGAAGCATCGCGAGGTGGAGCTGCTCAACGACGAGCTACGCCGGCAGATTGCGGCGCGATCGCGCGAGCTCGCCGAGAAGCTCTCGCGCATGGAAAACGAGGAGATCGCGCCTCCGCCGGTGCTCGAGAAGGGCACGGTGATCGAGAACCGCTACCGCGTGATCAAGGAGCTCGGCTCGGGCGGCATGGGCACCGTGTACGAGGTGGAACGCGTCACCGACGGGAAGCATTTCGCGCTCAAGGCGCTCGCCGGCGGCGGAGATGCGCAGGCGCGAGCGCGGTTCGCACGCGAGGCGCAGATCGTCGCGAACGTGAATCACCCCAACGTGGTGTCCATCGTCGACGTCGACGTGGCGAAGAGCGGCTTCATCTTCCTCGTGATGGAGCTCGTCGAGTCCGGCACCACGCTGAGCGACGTGCGCCGCCGGAATCGCGACGTGCCGTGGACGCTGGGCGTGCTCGCCCAGGTGGCGGAAGGGATCGATGCCATCCACGGCGCGGGGATCATCCATCGCGATCTCAAGCCGGGGAACATTCTGCTCTCGCGCGGTGCCGACGGCCGGAAGCCGCTCGTGAAGATCACCGACTTCGGGATCTCGAGCCTCGTGCCCGACGGAACGCGTATCTCGGCGATGGAGCGCGCGGCGATGGTGGCCTCGTCGTCGTTGCCGGATGCGCACGAGATGCTCGACCCGTTCGCGGCGGCGCGCAGCGAAGGAACGCCGGCGGTGCGGATCTCGGCGCTGGAGGAGACGCGGAAGAAGAGCGCGAAGCTGGCGGCGCCGGCAGCGGCAAGGGCACCGGCGGAGCGCGACTCGGGTCTCGTGACGAGCGCACGGACCGACGTGCTGCTCGATCTCGAGTACGAGCCGGCGCTGCCGGTGGATACCGCGAGTCTCGCGACCGAGAAGCTGCCGGGGCAACCGGAGGTCGCGAAAGAAGAAGAGCACACGAAGCAACAAGGCGCGGTCGTGCGAGCACGCGCGTCGGATCGTCCGGCGAACCCCGAAGGCCCTGCGCTTCCCACGCCTGCCCTCAATTCACGGACGCCACGAACGCCGAGCGGTCCGAGCTCGCCCCTGACCGAGCCCGGCATCATCTTCGGGACGCCGCAATACATGGCGCAGGAGCTCACCAGCGGCACGAAGAACGCGACGCGCGCATCGGACGTCTTCAGCCTCGGCATCATCGCGTTCGAGGTGCTGACCGGAAAGCGTCCGTTCCCGGAGGCGCCGGTGAGCGCAAAGCTGAGCGGACGCGCGCTGCCGAACGCCATGCCGTTCCGTGCGGCGATTCCGACGCTGCCGGAGGACGTCGCGGAGCTCCTCGACCGCACGATGAAGCACGATCCGCGAACGCGCCCCACCGCGAAGGAGATGGCCATCGCGCTCCGCGAGGCCGCCGACCGACTCGCGCGTTGAGCGCGCCAACGCGACCAGCGCGGGGCGACGCTCGGCTCGAGACGATCAGCTCGCCGCGTCGCGCTGTCGTGTGGCCTTGACCGCGGTCAAGATGCCGGCGCCGAGGATGACGAGCGCTCCCACGACGATCCACGGGACAGGCGCGTGGCAGAGGACGGCTCCGTAGATGAGCCCGGCCAGAACGACCACGATCCCCCCGAGATAGATTCCGAACGACATGTGTAGCTCATCGAGTGCACGATCGAGTCCAGCTCGTCCCGGACCGCAGATGACGCGCTGATGTGCCTGGCTTCAACGCTTCGCGAGGCCGCGGCGGCGAGCTCGTAGACGAGGCAAGGCAGCGGCGGACGCAAGACCGCCGCACTCGGACGCCTACTCCTCCTTCACGACCAGCTTTCGTTCGCCGCTCTCGAAGAACACCGTCACGCGGCCCTTCTCGACGAACGTCACCACGCCGACGCCGAACTTCGGATGCTCGACCGCCTCGGTCACCTCGTACCTCGCGGTCGCCGAGTAGCGCTTCGTGGTCTTCGCGGCGGCGACCATCTCCTTCCAGGAGTCCGGCGCTCGGGCAGCGCCGCGACGGATCGGTTTGTTGCCGATCGTCTGATCATGGAGGGCGCGCAGGAGCTTCGCGCGGAAGGCCGCGAGGCGTGCCGCCGGTCCCCCCTCTTCCCAGACGTCGCCCGACGACTCGCCGACACGCGCGCGGATGCCCGCGACTCGCTTCGCCGTCGCCGCCGAGAGGGGCTTCTTGCGACGCATGCCGGTCTTCGTGTCGTCGTCGACGTCGAGCCGCGCGAACGCGAGGAGATCGCGGACCTCCGCGTCGAGCTTGCCCTTCGCAGCATCGAGGATGCGTTCGAGCTTCCCGCAGACCTGCTCCGGCGAGCCCATGTCGGCCTGCTGGATCTCTTCGCTGAGCAACGCCGCGAGCAACCGCACGTCGTCGGGATAACGCTCGAAGAGGATGCGCCATCCGTCCTGGACCGGCAGGTCCCCGATCTCGCCGCCCATCCAGATGGCGTGCAGGATAGCGCGGTCCTCGGCGTCGTCCGAGAGCTCGAAGTCGTCGTCTCGTTCCATGTCCGCGAAGAGGCTCTCGTCCGCCATGCGCCCAGCCTACCGCGGACGCGCGAGCCACGCCTTCGCCGCGGCGTCGATGTCGGCGTCCTCGGCGTCGATGTCGATCGCGACCGGTGTGCCGACGATGCGATCGAGCGCCCGCTTCGCATAGCCGCGCACGAGCGGATACGGATGCGTGAGCTGCGACGCGAGGATAGGGACGGCCGGCTTCGAACGCGCTTCGCCGAGCAGATAGAAGGCGACCGCTTGCTCGTGCGGCTTCCCGCGCTCTGCCGTGGCAAGCAAGACGTTCGCGTCCAGGGCGCCGTACAGCTTGCGCAGCGCCTCGCGATCGAACGGACGCTTCCACCACTCCTCCATCGTGCCGGCCAGCGACTCCACGGTCTTGTCGGTGTGGCAGAGCGCGCACTCCATCGGCCGATCGAGCAGCACGCGCTGCGGATCGTTCGGCGAGCCGATGCGGTGATAGCGAGAGAGCGTGCCGTCGAGCGCCAGGTTCTTCTTCGGCATGTGGCACGAGAGGCAGCGCGCTCCCTCCCCTGCCGGATCGTGATGGGCGTGCGCGCGCAGCGCATCCGCCGACGCATAGCGATCGTGGCACTTCGTGCAGAGCGCGTCTTGTTGCGGTGCACCAAGGGCGCGCACCTCGGCGGTCGCATCCGGACGATGCGGGTCGTGGCACTCGACGCACGAGAGCTTCGACGCACACGCGCCGAGCATCATGTCGCGGGCCTCGCCGGAGTTGATGTGGCTGCCGCCGGCATTGCCGTGACGACTGCCGCCTTCCCACGTCGGTTCGTAGCCCGAGAACAGCACCTGATGACAACGCGCGCAGGTGCGGTTGATGCGCGTCGCGCGGAGCTGCGCGGGGCCTTCGTTCGCGGGGGCCGGAAATTTCACGGCGAAGAACGCGCTGCGCGGCTCGAGTGACGGGAGCTTCTGCGGATCGCGCACATGCTCGGCGGCGCCGAGATGACACGCCTCGCAACCGATGCCGAGCTCGACGAGATGCTCGCGACGAAACGTGCTGCGCGTCGCGGCGATCGCCTGGAGCGCCGTGGGGCGCGAGCGCTTCACGCCGAGGCGAGCGAGCTCGGTCTCGAGCGCCGCCGAGAGCGCCGGCGCGTCGGTGACGATCCATTCGGCGCGGCGATCGCGAGGCAGGAGCGGATCGACGACCTCGCCTTGATACGGCTTGGCCCCCGGACCCGCGAGCGCGCCGAGCACGGTCGAGAGATACGACGGCGTGTTGTGGCAGAAGATGCAGGTCTGGTTCCACACCGGCCCGGCGTGCAGGCCGGGTCTCTCCTTCACCATGACCGAGTAGCCCTTGTAGCGAAGCGCGCCCTTTGCGGCGCCCGCTCCAGACGGCGCGAACACCCAGCTCACCGGGAGGACCAGCTCCTCGGGTGGGCTCGACACCGGCACGGCATCGGCGCGCGCTGCCGGCACCAGCACGCCCGCGTAGTCCTCGCGATGATGACCGCCGATGACGCGCGTCAGGCGATACGTGCCCGCCCCGAACCTCTTCGACTGGATGGTGATGAAGCGCGCGCCGCCCACCGTCTCGAGGCGCGCCGTGTCGTCCTTGAAGTGGAACGTCGTGCCGTCGAACGGTCCCGTGAGGTCGGCGAGCGCCGGCTCGCGCGTCATGTTGTGCATCGGCGATGCGAGCCACGTGCGCACCCGATCGGCATGGCACTTCGCGCAGGCCTGTGTCCCCGCGTAGTCCGCGAAGAGGACGTTGCTCGACACTTCGTGCGCCGAAGCGCGGCTCGCCGCGCCGCTGGCGCGCGGGCCCCCCGCAT
>JAXDMI010000716.1:0-9769 GCA_034666145.1 Myxococcales bacterium
AGACGGCGCCGTCCTTCGTGAGCACGAACGTCATGACGCCTGACGTCCGGTACGCCGCCGGGTAGGCGACCAGCGCCACGGCACCCGCCTCCGCCGGCACTACGCGGAAGTAGTAACCCTCGAAGGACCTACGATCCGTGGCATTCGCGTTTCCGGCGCTGCGAAGTGTGCTGGCGAAGGGTTGAATCCGATCTCCACTCGGGTCGTTGCCCGCAGCTGGGCCCGTCCCGGCGCCGACGAACGCCTGACACACCTCGACAGCACTCGTTTCATTGTGTCCGATCTCGCGGGCCAGCACCTCCTGGCCGCCGGCGTCCGAGTCGAAGTACCACCGCCCTTGTTTGGCCATGAGTGGAACGGGAAACGGCCAGTTCTCCGCTCCGATGTGCAAGATCGTCGTTCCATCGGGCTCGTGAACGAGGCGGTGCATCTCCTGATATTTTTTCACGAAGTGCTCGCGACTGGCCTTGTCGTCGATGTCGCTGCCCGCGGACGTGAGCTCGGGTCCTGTGCCGAGAATCGCGCGTGCCGCCGATTCGTCATTTCTTCGCTCCGCTTCATACAGAGCTTGTGCCGCCTGACCGGGGGACGCGAAGGTCCTCGCTTGCGGTGGCTGCGCAGGTTGGGCGGCCGGACGAGCACAGCCGAGGACGAGCAAAGCAACCGTCGTGACCACGATCGAGCTCCGTGAAATTCGCATCACCTATGCCCTCCACCACCGCCATGGCCGCCGCCGCCGCCGTGAAAGCCGCCCCCGCCTTGGAAGCCGCCTCCGCCCCCATGAAAGCCGCCGTGAAAGCCTCCGAGGCTCGATGAACCGCGGGCGGAATAACCTCTGACGACGCCGCCGTGGTCGAAGCCGCGGGCGCCGCTGAAGCCTCCCGATGTGATGTGTGTCGTGCCGACCCCGCGCTGACCAGCGCCACCGTAATAGGCATTCCCGCCGCGAAACGAGGGCGCTCGATTGAGGTAGGCGCCGTGGTTGATCACCGTCCTGCTGTGGGAAATGTAGGGGTGGTGGTTGAAGTCAATCGAGTGGCGGCCCCAGTCAGGCCGCCAGTTGTGCCATCCCCAGCCGAATCCACCATAGAACCCGACTCCAAAGCCGGGGCCATACGCAAGTACCGGTGAAGTCCAATAGAGGCCGGGATACCAATACCAATCAGGCCATGGAGCCACCGGGTCCCCGTACACGATCCAGGGATTGTATTCAGGGACATAGACGATGTCGGGATCGGTCGGCTCAATCGCGATCGACCCTCCCTCCTGGGTGACGTTCAGCTGAGGCGAGCTCTTCAGCTGGCCCGCAGTCTGTGCGTTCTGCCTCATCTCCTGAACGGCGTTCATGACGCCCTGTTGATCGCTGGCGTAGGCCTCTCCGAGCGAGGTCGTCCAGGAGAGGTTCTTGTCCATGTTCGCGAGCACCGACGGAAAGGCCGTCAACGCCTTGACGCTCGGATCCCAAGTCTGCTGATCCACCGCTTGGGCCAGCGGATCTCCCTTGAGCTGGGGATTCTGCTGCAGCCAGTGATCGGCTGTGACGACCTGGTCCGGGTACGTAGAGGCTGCGAGGATCTGTGCAACGAGCGAATCCGGATACAGCGCGATTGGCGCAACGAGCTGGTGCAGCTCTTGCGCCGTGGGTTGGGCAGAGAGAGCTGGCGTCGAGTCATCCGCTTGTGGGTAGGCTGGGCCGGGTCCGGTCGTCGAGGATCCGCCGCAACATGAAAGGGAGAGGAACAACACGAGCAGCGACCGATTCATGACAGCTCTCCTGCCGTTCAGCTCATCGACGACAATGCGCGCGTCGCGACCAGGCGGTACTTCTGAACGACGCATTCCATGTGCCAGTAGGCGTTCGACATCACGATCCGAGTCTGCGTGGCCGGGGCGACGGGAGTGGACTGGCGCGTGTGTGGCGAAGCGGCTTCGTGCGGCGGGCGGGATCGGCGACCGCATGAATTCGGATCGCTTGTTGCTTCGTTTTGCGGAGGAGGCACTCATGCGCCGCAAACTTGGATTCATGCTCGCGTCCGCGGTCGCCGCGGTCGTGCTCCTGTCTTTGCCGCGCACCTCGAGCGCGCAGGAGGAGACAAACGACAGCGTTGCGATGCAGGCCAATCGCGGCTTGAAGATCGGCGTCGGGCCCACGCTCCTGTTCCCGCTCCACGACAACGGACCGTATGGCGGAGGTCTGACGCTCGACGGACGTTACGGCATCCAGGCGGGCGCGACCGTGCTCTCGCCCGGCGGACGGCTCGCGGGCTATCTCATCTCGAACCGCTTGGTCGGTGTGGCGATGCCGACGTTTCGCATCACGCTCCCTGTCGGACCGCTCGCGCCGTTCCTCGTGGGCGGCGTCGGCGTCGGCGGCCTGACGAACGACAGCGAGACGGGTGTCGCGCTCCTCGGCGGCGGCGGGATGATGATCCACATCGGTCGCATCTTCGCGTTCGGCGCCGAGGCCAGCTACGAGGCCATCACCGGAACCGAGCTGAAGACCCTCACCATCGGCCCTGCCATCGCGATTGGCGGCGGCTGACGGAGCGGCGCGGCGCAGCGCCAAGAGACACACCGCTGCGCGCATGACGGACGCGCCCGAAGCGGCGCAACGTGGCGCACACTCCCGCAGTCCGAAGCGCTGAAACGCGGCGACTTCGTATTGGCATGTCAGGTGCCTGCGGGCGCAACCGATGCTTGCACTGCAGAGACTCCTCGCGGCTGCCTTCGGCGCCATCGTCTTCGTCCTCGCGAGCGACGCGCGCGCGTCGGACGCCGGCTGCGTCGTCTCGGGCGCGTCGTGCGCGCTCGTCGACATGTGCTGCGACGCACCGCAAAGAGAATGTGGCGCGTTCGACGTGGATGGTGGGAACGCGTGCGGGTTCCTCGGCTGCAAGGCCAACGGAGCCGATTGTATGCCCGTCACGATGCTGGGGGAGACCGACCCTTGTTGCTCGGGCCGCTGTAGCCCCATCACGCGCACGTGCCTCGCGGTCGGCGATCCGGGACCTGCGTGTGTTGCGTCCGGCGCCGCCTGCATGTCGAACGGCGGCCAGTGCTGCGACGGCAACGAGGTCTGCGATTACCACGCGTCCCCCACGACCATGACGTGCGGCGCGCGCCCGCCTCTGCCCGGCGACTGCGCCGGTGACTGCGGAGACGGCGGCGCCGCATCATCGTCGGACGCGTCGAATGGGTCGAGCGGGTCGAGCGGGTCGAGCGGGTCGAACGGGGCGTTGGGCGGCTCGTCGTCGTCGAGCGGTTGTGCGTGCGACCTGAGCGGTACCGATCATCCCGCGTGGCCTGCCGCCGCCCTTTGCTCGCTGGGCCTCGCCGCGCTCTTCCTTCGCCGGCGCGCTCAGAATCGAAAGTAGAGATCGAAGTCCGGTACGATTCCCCTGTTCGGCAGGACGAGATTGATAGCCGGAATGAAGTAATTGACCAGTGACAGCGTGAACCTCACGATGGCTTGGCAACTGCAACGCAACCGGCGATGTGCGACTCGCCGTTCGTCCGCATCGAGGACGTCGTCAAGACCTACGCAGGCAACGTCGTCCTCGATCACGTCTCGCTGTACATCGAGCGCGGCGAGACGCTCGTCGTGCTGGGCGGCTCGGGCTCGGGCAAGTCGACGCTCATTCGACTGGTTGTTGGGCTCGAGAAGCCCGATTCGGGACGCGTCGTGTTCGACGGCGTCGACATCTCTGCGGTCGACGAGGTCGAGCTGCTGAAGATACGACGGCGTATCGCGCTCGTCTTTCAGCACGGTGCATTGCTCGACTCCCTTACGGTCTTCGACAATGTCGCGTTCCCGTTGCGCGAAGAGCTCGGCGCGAGCGAGAGAGAAGTCGAGCGCCGCGTCATGTCGAAGCTCGATGCGCTGTCGCTGGCGGACGCGAGGGCGAAGCTGCCCAGCGAGCTCTCCGGCGGAATGATCAAGCGGGTTGCGCTTGCCCGAGCGCTCGTCGTCGAGCCCGAGCTCCTCGTCTACGACGAGCCTACCACGGGGCTCGATCCCGTTCTGTCTCGACAGGTCGAGAGGCTCATCGAAGAAGCGCGCGAGAAGTTCCTCGTCACGTCGCTCGTCGTCACGCACGACCTGGCGTTGGCCTACACGATCGCTGATCGTGTGATGCTCCTCGAACGCGGTCGC
Source organism: Myxococcales bacterium (assembly GCA_034666145.1). Classification (GTDB taxonomy): domain Bacteria; phylum Myxococcota_A; class Polyangia; order Polyangiales; family Polyangiaceae; genus Labilithrix. The sequence goes on from JAXDMI010000716.1 coordinate 4,154, forward strand.
TTCGTGGCAGAGGGCACGCCCGAGCAGTTCTTCGCGTCGGAGAACCCGAGGGTGCGCGTCTTCGTGGACTCCAGTGACATCGACGTGCAGAGGCTCGCATCAGCCCGCGCCTCGAGAAGGCCGCCGTCCGAGATTCGGGCTGCATGGCTCGAGGCCCGGGTACGGAATGCCCCGCGGTGACCTTCTCAGTGCCCCGTGGAGTCACCGCGTTCGGCTGACTCGAACAAGAACCAGACGCGACGTTCGGTCTCGTCGAGCCAGACCTCGATCAGGCTCGTCGTGGCGTAGTCCTCGTGGCTCTCGCAGATCCCATGCGCCTCCCGCAGCCTCTCCGCGAGCGCCTTGTTGTCCTCGCGCAGCTCCGCCAGCATGTCCGACGGCTCCACGTATTCGGCATCGTTGTCGAGGACGTGCTTCATCCTGTCGATCTGCCCGATCGACTTCAGCGTCTGTCCGCCGATCTTGCGGACGCGCTCGGCGATCGGGTCGCTCATCGCGAACACCTGCGTCGCCTGCTCGTCGAGAAGGAGATGGTAGTCGCGGAAGTGCGGCCCGCTCATGTGCCAGTGGAAGTTCTTGGTCTTGAGGTAGAGCGCGAAGACGTCCGCGAGCACGGCGTTCATCACCCCCTCGATGTTCTTCGTCGCCTTGCGATCGAGGTCGATGGGGGTGGCGAGCGGCGCAAACCGCTTCTGGTTGGCGTGTTCCTTCTCTCTCGTGGAGCTCATCTTTTCCATCACGAACCTACTTCCTGCTTCTCGTTGCGATGTGGACGTCGGGTCTCGTGCTTCTTGTCGAGGTGGACGCCGCGACGACGCTCTCGCCACGCGTGGCGGTGACGTCGTGCTCTTCGTCGAGCTCTGCCCGCTCGAGGACGCGGTTCGTCTGGCTGCGCTCGGCCATGCGTAGCCGAAGATGGAAGATGCGTGCCGGGCGCGAAATTCGCATCACGGCCGCACGTGATGGAACCAACGAACGACTCGGAAGCCCGCCGCGCTCACATGATCGAGGCTCATCTCCTGCGCCGGGGAATCACGAGCCCCATCATCCTCGACGCCTTTCGCAGTGTGCCGCGCGAGGACTTCGTTTCGCCGGAGCTCGCCGAGCTCGCGTACGCGGACACGCCTCTCCCCATCGGCAACGGCCAGACGATCTCGCAGCCGTACATCGTGGCGTTGACGTTCGACGCGCTCCAGCTGAATGGCGGCGAGCGCATCCTCGATGTCGGAACGGGCTCCGGTTACGCGGCCGCCGTTCTCGGTCGCATCGCGAAGGACGTCTACACGATCGAGCGAGTGGAGGAGCTCGCGAATTCCGCACGTGAGCGCCTCGCGCGGCTCGGCTACTCCAACGTCCACGTTCGCTGCGGCGACGGCACACTCGGCTGGCCGGAGCACGCGCCGTTCGACGCCATCGCGGTCGCAGCCGGAGGGCCGAGGGTTCCCGAGGCGCTCCTCTCTCAGCTCGCGATCGGCGGGAGGCTCGTCATGCCCGTGGGGCCCGATACCTCGACGCAGACGCTCGTCCGGGTGACACGCAAGAGCGAGACCGAATTCCTCCAGGACGACATCGCGGACGTGCAGTTCGTCCCGCTCATCGGCGAAGAGGGGTGGAGTGAATCACCGCACGTGATCCGCGCGCCGCGAAAGGCGGCGGAGGTCGCGGTCGTTGCGACGCTGGTGCGGGAGGTGGCGGAACCCTTCGAGGACATCGAGGCGAGCTCCGTCGATGCGCTCATCGAGCGAATCGCCGACGCCCGCGTCGTGTTGCTCGGCGAAGCCACGCACGGCACGAGCGAGTTCTATCGAATGCGTGCGCGGATCACGCGCGAGCTGATCGCGCGAAAAGGCTTCTCGTTCGTCGCCGTAGAGGCCGATTGGCCCGATGCAGCGCGGATCGACGACTACGTCCTCGGACGAACGCGTCACGTGAGGTTGCTGGAATTCACGCCCTTCGAGCGATTCCCCACGTGGATGTGGCGCAATCAGGAGGTGCACGACTTCGTCGAGTGGCTTCGCGCGTACAATGCCGATCACCGCGAGGCCAAAGCGGGATTCCACGGTCTGGACCTCTACAGCATGTTCACGTCGATGGCGGCGGTGCTGGCGTATCTCGATCATGTCGACCCCGACACTGCCAAGATCGCGCGGGATCGCTACGGCGCGCTCACGCGTTGGCAGGACGAGCCCGAAGCGTATGGCGAAGCCGTGCTCGCCGGACGTTACGAGAGCTCCGAAGATGCGGTCGTCACGATGCTTCGCGAGATGCTCGCGCGCCGTGTCGAATACGCGCAGCGCGACGGCGAGCTCTTCTTCGATGCCACGCAGAACGCTCGCGTCGTCGCGGATGCGGAGCGCTACTACCGCGCGATGTACTACGGGTCGCGCGCCTCGTGGAACCTGCGCGACGAGCACATGTTCGGCACGCTCGAGTCTCTGCTCGCCTTCCACGGCCCCGAGTCGAAGGGCATCGTCTGGGAGCACAATTCGCACGTCGGCAACGCTGCCGCGACGGAGATGAGCGTGCGTGGTGAGCACAACGTCGGGCAGCTCTGCCGAACGAAGTTCGGTCAGCACGCGTACATCATCGGCTTCGGGACCGACCACGGCATCGTCGCCGCAGCTTCGAACTGGGACGAGCCCGTGCAATCGATGGAGGTCCGTCCCGCCCATCGAGAGAGCTACGAGCACGTCTTTCACCGGTCGAGCGTGCCCGCATTCATGCTCCATCTGCGCGACCCGCGCCGGCGAGCGATCATCGAGGAGCTCGAGGTTGCGCGCCTCGAACGCGCGATCGGCGTCATCTACCGGCCGGACACCGAGCTCGCCAGCCACTACTTCTACGCGACGCTGCCGCACCAGTTCGACGAGTACGTCTGGTTCGACGAGACGCGCGCCGTGCGGCCGCTCGTTGCGGCGCCCCGCAGGAGCGTCGAGCTGCCAGAGACGTATCCGTTTGGTCTGTAACCGGGAGGTCGACGATGAACGCGAACGAAACTCGGGCCGCCCAGTGGATGATGGGCTTCGCCGAGCGAACCGGTCTCACATCGGACAAGCCAGGTCGGCGCTATCTCTGGACGGACGCGTTCGCGGTCTGCAACTTCCTCGGCCTCGCCCGCGCGACGGGGAAGATGGCCTACGAAGAGCTCGCGCTTCGCCTCGTGGATCGTGTGCATAACGAGCTCGGGCGGCACCGCGAAGACGAGCCGCGTGGAGGTTGGCTGAGCGGTCTGCCCGACGCGGAGGCGCGAGCGCATCCGACGCGCGGGGGTCTTCGCATCGGAAAGGCGCTGCCCGAGCGAAGAGCGAACGAGCCATTCGACCCGGAGCTCGAATGGGAGCGCGATGGTCAATACTTCCACTACCTGACGCAGTGGATGCACGCGCTCGATCAGGTGACTCGCTACACGGGTGAGCCCCGGTTCAATCTCTGGGCACGCGAGCTCGCCGTCATCGCTCACCGCAGGTTCGTCCATGGGCCGCCGGGCGCAAGGAGGATGTTCTGGAAGATGAGCATCGACCTGTCGCGGGCGCTCTTGCCGTCGATGGGACAGCACGATCCGCTCGATGGGTTCGTGGCGTGCAGCCAACTCGAAGCGACCGCCTCGGCGCTCCCGACGGCTTCCGGTCCCGATCTCAGGGCCGCGATCGCGGACTTCGCGCAGATGATCGATCGCGATCGGCTCGCGACGACCGATCCGCTGGGCCTCGGAGGGATCCTGGTGGATGCCTGCCGTCTCGCGCAGGTCGAGACGAACAGCGAGCTCGTACCTCGGCTTCTCGATGCGGCTGCAGGCAGCCTCCGCATCTATTCGAGCCAGCCGGATCTGAGGGCACGAGCCGAGCATCGGCTTGCCTTCCGCGAGCTCGGTCTCTCTCTCGGGCTCGCGGGTATCGCGACGGAGCAAGGCGCGTTGGCGTTCCACGTCGATGCGCAGCGACGCGGGCAGGACAGCCTCGCCGAGCTCCTGCAATCGGTCCCGCTACGCACCGAGATCGAGTCGTTCTGGCTCGATCCGCCGCATCGTCGAGCCTCGACGTGGCTCGAGCACCTCGACATCAACGAGGTGATGCTCGCCACCAGCCTCGCGCCGGAAGGCTTCGTGGAGCTGCCGGCGATTCATCGCGACGCCATGGCGGAGAAGCGAAGACCGTGGGCGTCGACATAGCGCGCGAGATTCTCGGCGCGCGCTTCCCCGTCGGCGAGGGCGACGTAGCCATCCGGACGAACGAGGTAGGCGGCGTTTCGCGCGAAGCCTGCGTCCGCCATGCGCGGACGCCATGCGAAGGCGTGCAGCGCGAGGTGGCGTTGCGAACACTCCGTTAGGAGCGCGGGCGCCGGCGCTCCGTAGACGTGAAGCTGCCAATCGACGGAGGTGAGCGGCACGAAGTTGTCGCCCGCTCCGTTGTCGCCCGCTCCGTTGTCGTCGAAGAGGACCCATGGCAGGCGATCGCCGCCGCGTACCCGGCCAGCCTTCCCCTCACTCAGGGGGCGACCGCGATAGTTCACCAATGTCTGCGAGACCGTGCGGAACAGGAATCGACGCGCGGCTTGTCCCTTGAAGATCGCTGCGGCCAATCGCGGGAAGACGTCGAGGCGCACGCGACGCACGAGCGCGCCCTCCTGCGTTGCGAAGGAGAAGGCGCGGTCGGTCGTCGCGACGAGGCGGCGCGCGAAGGCGATGCGCTCGGGCTCGAAGCTCTCGAGGATCGACGGGTGGGCGCGGTCGCGGATCGTCGCCGCGAGCTTCCAAGCGAGGTTCACGGCATCGCCGATCCCGGTGTTCATACCCTGGCCGCCGACCGGGCTGTGGATGTGCGCCGCGTCGCCGGCGAGGAACGCGCGACCGGCGCGGAAGCGATCGGCGACGCGGTGATGTACGCGGTACGTCGAGAACCAACGGACCTTCTCGACGGTGACCTTCATCCGCTCGACGGCCTGCTGACTCACGTCGCTCCATGCGAGAGGGTGCTCCGCCTCCGCCTTCGCATCACGTCGCACGGTGCCGATCAAGCGCGCCCTGTGCGCACCTTTCATCGGGAATACCGCGACGAAGTCCGCCTCGTCGACGGCGATGTGGAGCTCGTGGTCGTCGACAGGGCCATGGAGCTCCACGTCGGCGACGTAGAACACGCGCTCGTAGGTGCCACCGGGAAGGCCGATGCCGAGCGCTTCACGCACAGTCGAGTGCGCCCCATCGCAACCGGCGATGAACGAAGACTCGACGGTCGTCTCGCCACCGTCGGGGCCTCGGAGTCGGGAGATGACGCGGTCGCCGCGGTCTTCGAAGCCGAGGAGCTCGGTGCGTCTCTCTACGTCGACGCCCAGGCGAGCCAGGTGTGCGACGAGGATCTCCTCGTGCTCGTCTTGCGGCAGCATGAGGACGTAAGGGAAGGGGCTGAGCCCACGACCGATATCTCCGAATGCGACGCGTGCGACGTGCCGACCGCGCGCCCACACGTTGAGCGCGGGGAGCTCGAGCCCGTGCGCGACGATCTCGTCGGCGATGCCGATCTGTCGATAGAGCTCGAGGGTACGTGCGTGCACAGCGAGCGCTCGCGAGGTCGTCCCCGCCGCGGCGGTCTTGTCGACGATGCGAACGTCGACGCCGAGGCG